>DATEEB010000041.1:0-3742 GCA_035281345.1 Rhizomicrobium sp.
CTATTTTCCAAATGAGCCGATGATGCAATGCCATTCAAATCTCCTGCGCCATCTTTAGGCGGGACAGTGAAGACCGTATCATTTGCCAGCCACCGATCGTACCCCTCACCCGGCCATTTTCCGCTTGCCGAACGCTTTGCCGGGTCTTGTACCGGCAATATTTTTCAACGGCCCCTTGACCCTCCCGTTGCGTGAGGCCGTAGAGTTTGGACATGAAACAGCCCCGAAACCTCCTGGTCAAAGATGTCGCCAAGCTTACAGGCATCTCCGTGCGCACGCTGCATTACTATGAGGAAATCAATCTTATTGCGCCTGGCAGATCGGCTGCGGGGTACCGGCTCTATAACGATGCGGACTTGCTGCGCCTCCAGCAGATTCTGATTGGGCGGACGCTCGGCCTGTCACTGGAAGAAATTCGGCGCTCGCTCGACGACCCGGCCTTCGACCAAGTGGAATGCCTAAAGGCCCAGCGCGCGCGTCTCGCCGCACGTGCAACGGAAATGAATGCCATGGTCGCGTCAATCGACGCCGCCCTCGCATATATAGCCAATGAGACGGAGACACGCGCTATGGACCTGAAAGCTATTTTCGACGGCTTCGACCCTTCCGTTTACGAGGCGGAAACGGCAGAGCGGTGGGGTGAAACAGACGCCTTCCAGCAAAGTGCGCAGCGCAGCAAGACCTATGGCGAAGCCCAGTGGCGTGCGATCAAAGCGGAACAGGCTTCGATCTTCGACGCCGCCGCGGACGCCATGAAAGCCGGTTCCGACCCCGGCAGCGCCGCATCCATAGCGATCGCCGAGCGGCATAGGCGTTATATCGACCGCTGGTTTTACCCCCTTTCACCCGTGATGCACGCCACACTCGCAGACATGTGGGAGGCCGATAGCCGCTTCGAAGAATGCATGGACCGCCGCGGACAGGGGCTTACACGCTGGCTTGCGAAAGCCGTTCGGGCGGCTGCCAGCGCGCATCGCTAACGCAAAGGCGGCCTACACCCAGCTTTAGGCTCCATTTCCCACATACACTCTCAGCGGCTGTTGCGTGTCGCAATCGCGCCGGGGCGCGATTCAAATGTCAGCGCCGCCGCCGGATCGTGCGTCAGCGTCTTGCCGTCAAAGCGATAGACTTCGACGCTGCGCTCGGTGGCACATTGCATCAGCACCAGGCGGCCGTCATCGCTCCAAGCCGCGCCCTGGCTCCAGTGACAGCTTGACGCCTGGGCGACTTCGGTCAGCTTTCCCGGCGCCACGGCATAGATTTTCAGGATGCCGCGCACCTTGTCATAATTGGGATCGGATTTGACGGTGGCCGCCCCGTTGGCCAGCACCACCAGGGCATATTTGCCATCAGGCGACAGCGCCACATGCTCAGTCACCTTGCCCGCTTCCACCGACAGCGCAAGGGTGTGGGTCTTCAAATCCACCATGGTCAGGGTGCCGGCGCCATAGCCGTTCAGCGCGCCGCCCAAATTGGTATTGAGCAGAAAATTTCCATCCGGCGTCACCACCGCGCCATAAGGCTGGCGGCCCGTCACCACATCCTTGCCGGTGCGCGTAACGCGGCTGCCCTCCACCGCCAGCTCCATGATTTGGGTAACGCCCCAGGCCACCGCATAGGCTGTGCGCCCATCGGGCGCGAAAACCACATCGGTGGGCCCCGCCCCCTTACCCAGAGCCACGCGCCCGGCAGGCGACAATTTTTTTCCCGCCAAGGTAAAAGCGATAACCGCATCCTCACCCTTGGCCGCGACCAGCACCAGGGTCCCGGCGCGGTTGATGGCGACGCCACTGGCGCCCGCGCCAGAGGCGATGGTCTGGAGCAACTTGGGCTGCGCGGGATTGGTCAGATCAACGACCGATACCGTGTCGTCCGCGTCGGGATGCGCCGGATCGGCGGGATTGTATTTCTGCGAGGCAGTGACGATGGCAAAGCTTTCGTCCTTGCTCACCGCCACGGCATTGGGCGGCCCGATCATGGCGGCCGGGACCTGGAGACTGCCGATCACCCGCGGCGGATAGGCCTTCAAGTCAATCACACTGATGCTATCGGGCGTGCGGGGGGTGGGATCGCCCGCCCGCAGCTGTTTGCCGTCATTGGCCGAAATCGCCAGCTCCGCCCAGGCGGCAGCGGGAAAAAACGATAGACTCACGGCGATCACAATGCTGCCAATCCGCAACCTGGCCTCCCATATTGTTCTTGTCTCGGTGCACATTCAGTCCGGAACCGGGCTGGAAAGCAAGCGCCCCTTTCACAAAAGGCTTGATCCATCCTGCGCCTTTCTTCGTAATTGCGCCGATGAGCTTTGCCACCAACCTTGCCGAACGCCGCTATCTGCCCGACTTTGTCATCCGGGCCGGAATGCGGCGGGTGATCGCCGCCAACGACCGCCAAACCACCCCGCCGGGCACAGAGCTGGAATTTGTTCGCGGCATGGCGGGAAAACCCATCGCCGAACATACCGGCGCCGCCAACCGCCAGCATTACGAACTGCCTCCGGCCTTCTTCGGCCTGTTCCTGGGGCCGCATCGCAAATATTCCTGCTGCCTTTATCCCACCGGCGCGGAGACCTTGGCCGAAGCCGAAGCCGTTGCCTTGGCGGAAACGGCGGCGCATGCCGGTCTTGCCGATGGACAGGAGATTCTGGAATTGGGCTGCGGCTGGGGCTCGCTATCGCTTTA
Source organism: Rhizomicrobium sp. (assembly GCA_035281345.1). Taxonomy (GTDB): domain Bacteria; phylum Pseudomonadota; class Alphaproteobacteria; order Micropepsales; family Micropepsaceae; genus Rhizomicrobium. The sequence continues at coordinate 2,682 of DATEEB010000041.1, forward strand.
CATGGCGGAAAAATTCCCCACCGCGCGGATCACATCGGTGTCCAATTCCGCGCCCCAGCGGCTTTACATTGAGGGGCAGGCCCGCGCCCGGGGACTGAACAATCTTTGCGTCGTGACCGCCGACATGAATGATTTCGCCATCGAAAAGACCTTCGACCGGGTGGTGTCGGTGGAGATGTTCGAGCATATGGCCAATTGGCAGACCCTGCTGGCGCGGGTGCGCGGCTGGCTGAAGCCGCAAGGGCGGCTGTTCCTGCACATCTTCACCCACCGCCACCGCCCGGCTCGCTATGACTGGCGCGACCCCAAGGATTGGATGGGTCAGCACTTCTTTACCGGCGGCATCATGCCCACCGCCGGCCTGATCCGGCAATTCTCCGATCTCTTCACCGTGGAAGCGGAGTGGCGCTGGAGCGGCACCAACTATAAGCGCACCGCTCTGCAATGGCTGGCGCTGTTCGACGCCAATCGCGGCGCCCTGGATCCGATCCTGCGCGAGGTTTATGGCGCGGACGCCGCGCTTTGGCGTCAGCGCTGGCGGATGTTCTTCCTGGCCACCGCGGAAAGTTTCGGCTTCAAGGATGGTCAAGCCTGGGGCGTCCATCATTACCGGCTGAAGCCCGCCTGAACCTTCTGACCTTGCGCTGTCCCGGCGTTCGTTAAGGCTTGATGGTGAACGATGCGCCGGCTTCGCGGCCGTTGCTCCATACCGAAAAAGGGCTTTGCGCGATTCCCTGACCCGGCACAGGCGGCGCGGCGGAAATCAGAGTGACATCTAGCACCAGACTTTGGTGCGGCGGGATGGCGCCGTCCATCGCGCCCCGCCCGCCAAAAGCCAGATTGGCGGGGACCGTCAATTGCCAGCGGTCGCCGACATGCATCAGCGACAAGGCTTCCGCCAGGCCGGCCAGCGCCACATTGCGCATCGGCACCGAGGCCGGCAGCACCGGCGCGGTGCTGTCCACCAGAACCCCGTTGATCAGCCGGATGCTGTAAGCCACCCGCACCACGTCATTGGAGCCGGGCCGTTTGCCGGCGCCGTTGCGTAAGATACGATATTG
>DATEEB010000042.1:0-7711 GCA_035281345.1 Rhizomicrobium sp.
AAATTGGACGCAGGCCTCATTCAAACGGTGCGCGGGCTTGGTTATTCGCTGGAAGATCCCAAACTGGGTGGTACGGCGGCTCAGGCTTGAGTCGCTATCGTCCCGCCTGATCGCGGCGGCGGCGATATGGACCTTGCTGGGTCTGGTGGTGGGCGGGGCGGTCCTGTCCAATGCCTTCCGCTTGGCGGCGCAGAACAGCTTCGACGCGGCGCTTCAAACCGACATGGACGGCTTGATCGCCGCCGCCGATCCCGATCCCAATGGTGGGGTGATCCTGGCCGGGCGGTTTCTCAATCACAATTTCGACCGGGTCTATTCCGGCCTCTATTATCAAATCCGTGCCGGACAAAGCGGCGGACAGATTTCTCGTTCGCTGTTCGACAAGGAAATTCAGCCCTTCAACCAGACCCGCAAGGGCATGCTGACCTGGGGCAGCGCGGCCGGACCGGAAAATCAGCAGCTGCGGGTGGTGTCGCGGCGGGTGGATTTGACGCCCGACGACAGCGGCGATGCGACCTATACCTTCATGGTGGCGGGCGATCTGGCGGAGGTGGAGCGCCAGACGCGAGAGTTCAACAACACCTTGTTCTGGTCGTTCCTTCTGCTGGGTGCGGGCTTGATCGCCGCCATGCTGGTGCAGGTCAAGGTCGGTCTGTTGCCCTTGCGGCAAGTCAGCAAGGGGTTAGCGAAAATCCGCGACGGCGAGGCGCGGCGCCTGGACGGAAAATTCCCCACCGAGATCGAGCCTTTGGCTTTGGAGCTCAATTCCCTAATTCAGCACAGCGAGGAAGTGGTGGGCCGCGCCCGCACCCATGTTTCCAACCTGGCGCATTTTCTCAAAACGCCTTTGTCGGTTCTTGCCGCCGAAGCTGAGGCGCATGAAAAGGACGCCGCCGCCGGCCCCCTGGCGGACATGGTCAAGCGTCAGGTCTTTTCCATGCGCCGCCAAGTGGATCATTATCTTGCCAGGGCCCGCGCCGCGGGGGCTTTGGATGTGCTGGGCAATCGTACCCAAGTGCGCGCCGTGATGGACGATCTGTCCCGGGTCATTGCCCGCATTCATGCCGCGCGCGGTATTGCCATCGATGCGCAATGCGATGGCGGCTTCTATTTCCGGGGCGAGCGTCAGGATTTGGAAGAGATGCTGGGCAATCTGATCGACAATGGCTGCAAATGGGCGCAAAGCCGGGTGCAGGTCCGCTGCGAAAAAACCGGCGGGCGTCTGGTTTTCACAGTGGAAGACGATGGCCCCGGCCTGTCGGCGCAGCAACGGGCCCAGGTCGGAACGCGGGGAGAAAGGCTGGATGAAAGCGTGCCGGGTTCCGGCCTCGGCCTGGCCATCGTGCGGGATATTTCCAAGCTTTACGGGGGATTTTTCGCGCTCGACGCCAGCCCCCTGGGCGGATTGCTGGCCCGGCTGGAACTGCCTGCGATCCAATAAAAGAAACAGGCCGTTAACGATATGCCCCTAATGTTGGCACGCGCAGCTCGGGGGGCTGCAGGACGTGTCCAAAGTGCCGCAAGATAAGACTGGATTGTTGAAAGCGTTTCTCGGCGGTCTTCCTGGACCGGCGGCGGCGCGTCTTGCCATGGCGGTGGAAGTGGACCGGCTGATGGACGGCCACAGCTTGCCGCATGACGACATTCTGGAAGGCCTGCGTCCTGTTCTGCGCCGCGAGAATTACGAACGCACGCCGACGCCGCTGCGTCTGTTCTGCCGCCCTTTCCAAGATCTGCTCACCTGCCAGCCGCGCAAAGCCAAACAAAAGGGCTCGATTGCGCGCGGCACATTGGTGCCCGCCTGGAACTGGATTTCGCAAACTCTGCTGCCGGCGGAAACCGCCGCCTATTGCACCGAAGTCAAAGCCTTGGTGCTGGGCCACAAGCCGGATGCGGCGTTGAAACGGGCCGCTGCGTTCTGGCCGGTGGCCGCCGAAGCCATGACCCAGGCGCTTTCCACCGAAGCAGGCCGGCAGGCGGCTCAGAAAATCTTGGGCGATGCGTTGGCGGTGGAAGACATCGCCGATATGACGCAGCTTTTGTCGGCAGGCGATTTTATCGAGCAACTGACCGTCGTGCTGCCCGTGCCGGTGCCGTCGTTCCACGAGCAGCTGGTCTGGCAGGTGCGCGAAATCTACGACCAGATCGTCCGCGACAAGCCCGATGTCGCACCCTATGTGGCGGTGATCGCGATGAATCGCTTGACCCGGCCATGGGAAGCGCTGCGCCTGCCCTTGCTGGTGACGCGTCACGCCGACGAAACCTTGATCTCCAAAACCGACATGGGTCTGGTGGGCGAGATTCTGTTCGCCCGCATGGACGCCTTGAAGACCTCCATTCAGGCCACCCGCCATCCTTTGTTCGATGCCGATAAGCTGATGGAAGAGGTCAAGACTTTCGCCGACCTTTCCAGCAATATCGTCAAGGAAATCGAACTCAAGCGCGAAGGCGAATGGGGCAAGCGCCTATTGGCCGAACGCGTTCAGATCGGCAAGGTGATGGAAAGCTTCATGGAGCGCGCGCCCAAGGAAGTGATCGCCGCGCTGCCGACCGCCAAGGGTACCGGCGCCGACTTTAGCCGCCACCCGGGCCCGGAAAAACATGAATTGGCCTTGCGTTATGCGCGTTTGGTGGGAGGCAGCCGGCTTTTTGCCGCCGCCGCGTCTTTTGCCGCCAAGCAAAAGGAAACCGCGGACGAGCTTTGCACCGCTCTTAAGCGTTACAATGAGGATGTGGTCAAGGCGCTGAAGGCCAATCCGCAGAACACCGTCGTCAATGCCCAGTTTCAGCTTTGCGCGGAACTCTCTTCGATTTTGTTCAGCGATGAAGAAGCAGAACTGCTGCGCCGGCGCGGGCGTGCTGCTTTGTCGGCGGCAGCCTAGATCAGCCCAATCTCAAGCGTTTCAAACTTTTCCTGAACGCCGGATGAACGGCGGCGCGGCAGGCGGACAAAATACCCAAATCTTGTCTTTGACATTGAAGCCGGGGCGTCGTCTCCTATCCGTGGCTGAAGGGGCAAACACTCCGTGGAGACGTTCCCAATGTTCCGCACACCGCTTATTGCCGCTTTGACGGTCGCCCTATGGGGCACCACCGCAATGGCGCAACCGGCGAACGCGCCGCCCGCCAATCTGTCCGGCAGCGCGCGCAGTGCGCCGGATTTCGACGACCAGGAGGGCTTGGGTTCTCCGCCTGCGGACGCCTATTCCGTTTATGCGCAAAGGGACGCCGAGGCCCGCGCGCGGGAAGAAGCACGGGATGCGCGGTCGCAAGCCGCCGCGCCGGATCGTGACATATTCTGCCGCCGCGATGCCGCAGCGCGTACCGGTTACACCACGCCCCGCGAAGCAGCGCGTGACGAGCAGACCCGCGGCACGGTTGGCGGGACTTTGGGCGGCGCCGCCCTTGGCGCCATCCTAGGCGCGGCGGCCGGCGATGCCGGTCTGGGCGCCGCGGCCGGTGCGGGCGCTGGCCTGATCGCCGGCACCGCCGTCGGCGCCGACAATGCGCGTCATGCCGCGCGTGAAGTGGAAGCCGACTATAGCCGCGCCTATTATGAGTGCATGCATCAGGACACGCGTCAGGCCGCCTTTGATGCGCCGCCGGCTTACGACTACGACTATGGTCCTCCCCCGCCGCCGCCGGTTTATTACTACCCCCCGCCCTATCCCTATTATTACCCCTATCCTGCCTATCGTCCCTCGGTCTCGTTCCACTTCGGCTTTGGCGGCGGCCATGGTGGTTGGGGGCATAGGGGGTATCACCGCGGCTGGCGCCACCACTGACGCTGGCCTTTTGCCAAGGCTAAAATTCGGCGCCTCATACGGAGTTTTGCTTAGGGGCGGCCGGGACTGTATGGTCCCGGCCGTTTTCTTTAAGGGCGTTAGGCGAGAGCCGGACCGCCCCAAAATAAGGTTGCCCGATGCCGCCGAAAGCCAACCCGTCCAAGCTGAATCCGCTGCAGCTGCGTACCCTGACTTTGCTGCAGGCGATTGCCCGGATTCCCGGTACGTCCCATCCGACGCCGGACGGCGACACCGCCATCACCAAATTTCCGCATGCCCATGGCGATCACTTTCATTTGGGTGACGCCACCGTGATGGTCCGCGACGCCACCGGACTTGAGAACGAAAAAGTGTGGAACGCGTTAAGCCGCAAGGGCCTGATCAAGGCGGTGTGGCCCCATCAAATCGCGCTCACGCCGGAAGGCATGGCTTATGACACCGGCATCGCCGATCAAATTTTACATATGGGCGCACATCACTGATGTCGTGGTTTCGGAATCGGGACCCTATATGAACGCCAAAAAGAAACGCCGGTTGGCTTTCGCAGGCGCGCTGTTGGCGGCGGGTGTGGTGCTGGCCCTTGTGGTCGTTTACGGCCTGGGACAAAACACCATGTATTTCCGCAGCCCCAGCGATGTGGCTGCCAAGCAGGTCGGCGAGGGCGTTGCATTCCGCCTGGGCGGTCTTGTTGAGAAAGGCAGCCTTCAGCAGGGGGCAGGCGCGCAGGTGCGTTTCCGGATAACCGACGGCAAGAATAGCATCACGGCTGACTATAACGGCGTGCTGCCTGCGCTGTTCCGCGAAGGCCAGGGCGTGGTGACCACCGGCAAGATGAATGGCAGCGGCATTTTCATCGCCCATGAAGTGCTGGCCAAGCATGATGAGAAATATATGCCGCCCGAAGTGGTGGACGCGCTCAAGCGCGCCGGCCGCTGGCAGGAAGGTGCGCCATGACCGGCGAGTTGGGCCAAGTGTCGCTCTGTTTTGCGCTGGCGCTGAGCTTGGTGATGGCGGTGTCCGGATTTTTGGGCATGCGTCCGGCCGGCCAGATCGCCCGCGGTGCGGCCATCAGTTCGGCGATGGGTCTGTTGGTCTTTGTCGGTCTGGCGTTTGCCACGCTCACTTACGCGTTTGTGGTTTCCGATTTTTCCATCGGCTTGGTGGCGCGTCACAGCAGCACCCTCAAACCGCTGGTCTACAAGATCAGTGGGGTATGGGGGAACCATGAAGGTTCTATGCTGCTATGGGTGCTGGTGCTGGCGATCTATGCTGCGGTGGTGGCGGGCCTTCAGCGCGGCGGCGTACGGCTGACCAGCGCGGCGCTGGGCGTGCAAGGATTGCTGGCGGCGGCATTCCTGCTGTTCATTCTTTTCACCTCCAATCCTTTTTTCCGCCTGGACCCCGAACCGTTCGAAGGCGCGGGCCTCAATCCGTTGCTGCAGGATCCGGGCTTGGCGTTTCATCCCCCCATGCTCTATGCGGGCTATGTCGGGCTGTCGGCGGCTTTTTCTTATGCCGCCGCGGCGCTGCTGGTGGGCGAAGTAGCCATCGCGAGCAATTGGGCGCGGGCGGCGCGGCCCTTCATGCTGATGGCCTGGATCGCGCTGACCGGCGGTATCGCGCTGGGATCCTGGTGGGCCTATTACGAACTGGGCTGGGGCGGTTTCTGGGCCTGGGATCCGGTCGAGAATGCCTCGCTAATGCCCTGGCTGATCGCCACCGCCCTGCTGCATTCTGCGCTGGCGACCGAGAAAAGCGGCGCCTTCCGCACTTGGTCGTTGCTGTTGGCCATTGCCGGTTTTTCCTTGTCGCTGATCGGCACCTTCCTGGTGCGCTCGGGCGTGCTCTCATCCGTGCATGCTTTCGCCAGCGATCCCACCCGCGGCTTTTTCATCATGATCTTGATCTTTTTGGCCATCGGCGGCGCGCTGGCGCTGTTTGCCTGGCGCGCGCCCACGCTCAAGAGCGGCGCGGCCTTCGCGCCGGTCAGCCGCGAGACCGCGCTGTTGTTGAACAATGTTTTCCTAGTGGCCGCTTGCTCCGCCGTCTTTGTCGGCACGCTGTATCCGCTGGTTCTGGATGCGGTGAACGGCTCCAAGATTACCGTCGGCCCGCCTTACTATGCGCTGATCTTCGCGCCGATCTTTTTTGTCCTGTTGCTGCTGGTGCCGTTCGGTCCCGCGCTCGGCTGGAAGCGGGCCGACTTCCAAACCGCTCTGCGCTCGCTCTATCCCGCCCTGGGGTTGGCGGCGGTTGCGGCGATCGCGGTTCTCGCCATCGTGTCGCCGCGCGGTCTGGCGGCTACCGGCGCCTTTGGTGCGGCGGGCTGGCTGATCGGGGCGTCGCTGCTGGATATCCGCAAGCGCAAAGGGGCGCGCGCCAGCGCCTTCGCCGCGGCCTTGGCCCATGCGGGGCTGGGTGTTTCGCTGATGGGCGTGGCCGGCACCACCGCCTGGCGCAGCGAGGCTTTGACCGTGCTGGCGCCCGGACAAACCATGATGGTGGGTTCCTATACGCTGCGCTTTGACGGCGTGACGCGCGAGAAGGGCCCCAACTATGTCGCCGACCGTGGCCACATCGCGCTGATGAAGGGCGACAAGGTGAGCGCCGTACTGAAACCCGAGCATCGCTTCTATTCGGCGGAAGGTCAGGACATGAACGACACCGCCATTCACACCAACGGTCTGCGTGATCTGTATTTGGCCTTGGGCGATGACCGCGGCGGCGGCCGCTTTGCTTTGCGTGCCTATGTTTCGCCCTTGGCGCCGTTGATCTGGCTGGGCGGCTTGATGATGGGCTTGGGCGGCATTTTGAGTTTGCTGGGACGCTTGCGGGTGAAGGAGCCGGACAAGCAGCCTGCCGCCCCCGCCATGGCCCAAGCCGCCGAATGACGCGCGTCATCGCTCTCTTGCTGATGGTGATGGCTGGGGCGTTGCAGATCGCATGGGACATCGCACCGGCGTTGGCGGCGCCGGTGGGCGAGACTTTTTCCGATCCGGTGCTGGAAGCGCGCGCCCGCAATCTGCAGCGTCAGCTACGCTGTCTGGTGTGCCAGGGCGAGAGCATCGATGACTCCCATTCACCCTTCGCCGCCGATGTGCGCCAATTGGTGCGCCAACAGATCGCCGAGGGCAAAAGCGACGAGCAGATCGAGGATTTCCTGGTGGCGCGGTATGGCGACTTCATTCTGATGAAACCGCCGGTGCAGCCAAATACCTGGTTGTTGTGGCTGATGCCTTTTGTCGTTCTGGGCGGCGCGGGCGCCGTGGCCTGGGTGACTGTCAAAAAGGCTTCCGCCACAGAAAGTTAGAAAGATTACTATCTTGTAATCTTTTGGACGTAATCCAGCCATGTTGGGGCTTTTATAGTGCCGGAGCCGGGCCGAAGAGGCCTGCCTCAAGGAGCCTTCCATGCAAAACAACAAGCCCGACTTTTTCTCGCGCCTTCCCAAGCCGTCGCCGCGCCAGCGCCGGGCAATCGCGATGGGCACTGCCGCCGCCATTGTGGTGGTCGGCCTGGGCGCCTTCGGCCTTCTGCCGCCGGTGCGCGCGGTTCAGACAGCCGGCCCTTCCCCGGTGATGGTAGCCGCCGCCAATCAAAATGAAGCGCGGGCGCCGCGCATGCTGGAAAACAGCGCTCCCTTCAGCTTCGCCGATCTGGTGGAGCGGGTCAGCCCCGCCGTGGTGACCATCAAGTCCGAAACCACCACCACCGACAATGACAATGAGGGCGTCGAGAATCTTCCTCCGGCCTTCCGCGATTTCTTCAACCAGTTCAACAATGGCCAGAGGCCGCAGCAGCAGCCTCATCGCGCCTTGAGCGCCGGTTCGGGCTTTATCATCGACAAAGTGGGCTATGTCGTCACCAACAATCATGTGGTGGACGCCAGCAAGAAGATCACCGTCACCCTGCCGGACAAGCGCGAG
>DATEEB010000043.1:0-5753 GCA_035281345.1 Rhizomicrobium sp.
CCGGTGATCGTGGACTTCTGGGCGCCCTGGTGCGGCCCCTGCAAGACCCTGGGGCCCCATCTGGAAGCCGCCGTGGATGCGGCCGGCGGCGCGGTGAAGCTGGTCAAGGTCAATATCGACGAGAATCCCGAGATCGCCCAACAATTGCGCGTTCAGTCCATCCCGACCGTCTATGCCTTTAAGAACGGTCAGCCGGTGGACGGTTTCATGGGCGCCATTCCCGAAAGCCAGATCAAGGCCTTTGTCGCGGCGCTAGCGGGCGGCGGCCATGGTCATGGAGATGAGCACGGGCATGGCCATGGCGGCCCCGAGCACACGGTTGAGGTTTTGACGGTGGGCGACGAAGCGCTGGCGGCGGGCGATATCGGCATGGCGGCGCAAGCCTATGGCCATGTCTTGCAGGACGAGCCCGGCCATCCCCAGGCGGTGGCCGGTCTGGCGCGCGCCTATCTGCTGGGCGGCGATCTTGAGCGCGCCCAGGCAACGCTGCAGCTGGTGCGCCAGGACGCGGCCCAGGACGAGGCCATCCGCGCCGTGCAAGCCGAATTGAAACTCCGCCAAGGCCCCGTGCCGGAAAGCGGTGAGACGGCGGCCCTGCGCGCCAAATTGGCGGCCGATCCGAAGGACCATCAAGCGCGCTATGACCTGGCCATGGCGCTGGACGCGGGCGGGGACCGTGATGGCGCGGTGGCGGAGCTGCTGGAACTGGTGCGGCTGGACCGCAAATGGAATGAAGAGGCCGCGCGCAAGCAACTGGTGACCTTGTTTGAGGCGATGGGTGCAGGCGACCCGCGCACCCTCGAAGCCCGGCGCAAGCTGTCCGGGCTGCTATTTTCCTGAGCGCATATGATGCCTAGGCACTATCATTCCTATTCCGACCTGCCCAAGTCACTGCCTTTGTTTCCGCTGAGCGGGGTAGTGCTTTTGCCGCGCGGGCATCTGCCGCTCAACATATTCGAGCCGCGCTATCTGGAGATGGTGGACTATGCGCTGCAGGGCGACCGGCTGATCGGCATGATCCAGCCGGCCGAAAGCGAAGAGAGTGTGCTCAAGCCGCGCCTGTCCCAGGTGGGATGCGTCGGCAAGATCGTTTCTTTCCAGGAAACCAACGACAACCGCTATTTGATTTCGCTGGCGGGGATTTGCCGCTTCCGCTTGAGCGGCGAAATGGCGGCCACCACGCCCTGGCGGGCGGGCTTTTGCGATTTCGCGCCTTTCGCGGGCGATCTGGCGCAACCGGGGGACGAAAATTTTCCCCGCCAACGCCTGCTGGCGGCCTTGAAGACCTATCTGACAAACCGCGACATGCAGGCCGATTGGGACAGCGTGCTGACGGCACCCGGCGAAGCCCTGGTCAACGCCCTGGCGATGATGTGCCCCTTCGACCCGGTCGAAAAACAAGCCCTGCTGGAAGCGCAAACCTTTCAGGAACGCGCCTCCACCCTGATGACGCTGCTGGAAATCGGCGGCGATGGCGGTCCCACCACGGTGAATTGACTGGGAATGATGCCCGGCTTGGGAGTAAGAGACTGCGATGGACACCGACCCCAAACTTCTGGAAATCCTGGTCTGTCCCCAAACCAAGGCCAGCCTGCACTATGACCGCGACAAACAGGAATTGGTGTCGCGCGCCGCGGGCTTGGCCTATCCCATTCGCGACGGCGTGCCGGTGATGCTAGCGGACGAGGCGCGGCAGTTGAGCGATGAAGAACGCGATGCCCTCCGATAAGGCAGGCGCCGGCAATCCCTGGCCCAGCGAAATCCGCCTCAATCCGGCGCGCGATATGCTCACTGTCGCGTTCGACGATGGGGCGCGTTTTTCCCTGCGGGCGGAATATCTGCGCGTGGAATCCCCCAGCGCCGAAGTCAAAGGGCATGGCGGGCCCAAAACGATCCTGACGGGCAAAGAGCATGTGAAAATCTCCGGCCTGGAACCGGTGGGCAATTATGCGGTGCGGATCGGCTTTGACGACGGCCATGACAGCGGTCTCTATAGTTGGACCTATCTGCATCAACTGGGTGCGGACGAGGAGCGCATTTGGGCCGCCTATCTGGCAGCCAGCGGACGAAACTAGAGCCTTTTTGAATTGAAATGAACCTTTACACTCACCATGGGCGGGCTTGCCCCGCCCATCCAGGGCAGCAAATACCGTGTTTGCGGCTCTGGATGGCGCGCATACGCTGTCGCTATGCGCCGGAGGCCGGCCATGGTGAGGATGAGGGAAGCATCCGCATCATCTCAATCCGAAACAGCTCTAAGCGGTCGCGCCCGCGCCCACCGCATCGCTCAGCCTGGCGAAACCGTCGCGCGCAAGGCACGCCAGCAACTCGTCCTTGATGCGCGCGACCAAGCCAGGTCCATCAAACGCCAGCGCCGTGTAAAGCTGAACCAGGCTGGCGCCCGCGCGGATCTTGGCATAGGCGTCCGCGCCGCTGGCGATGCCGCCGACACCCACCAAGGTGACCGCGCCCTGCAGGCGCTGATGCATTTCGCCCAATATCCGCGTCGAAGGCGCGAACAAGGGCTTGCCGGACAGGCCGCCTGCTTCCTCGGCATGCGCGGATTTCAGGACCGGACGCGCGATGGTGGTGTTGGAAACAATCAGCCCTTCGATGCCGCTGGCGCGCACCACCGCCGCGATCTCATCCAGGGCGTGCAAATCCAGATCCGGCGCGATCTTGAGCAGGATGGGCTTGCGCATGCCGTGCGCGGAGGGCGCGCTGTCGAAAAGTTTGGCGCGGGCATTGGTCATGATGCCCAGCAATTTTTTCAGTTCGTCCTTGTTCTGCAGGCCGCGCAGGCCCGGCGTGTTGGGGGATGAGACATTGACCGTCACATAGTCGCACCACGGCGCCAGTTCGGAAAAGCACCAGGCATAGTCGCCGATGCGGTCGCTGCTGTCCTTGTTGGCGCCGATATTGATGCCGACAATGCCGCGTCCCTTGCGCGCCTTCAGATTTTGCGCCGCGACGGCGCTGCCATCATTGTTGAAGCCCATGCGGTTGATCACCGCGCCGTCGCGCGCCAGCCGGAACAGCCGCGGCCGGGGGTTGCCGGCCTGCGGCTTGGGCGTGACGGTGCCGCATTCCACAAAGCCAAAGCCGAACTTGGCCATCGCGTCCGGCACGTGCGCGTTTTTGTCGAAGCCCGCCGCCAGGCCCACCGGATTGGGGAAATCCAACCCGAAAGCGTTGATCGCCAGGCGCGGATCGTCGGGCGGCGGCGCGGGGAGCACAGGCGCAGCCAAACGCGCCAGCGCCAGAGTGGCGCGATGCGCGGTTTCGGCGGGCAATTGCCGCAGCAGTGCGGTTCCCAGATCGATCACTATTGCCATTGTTTGGCGCCGCTTTCCTATGGACGGCGTTCCGTCCCGCTCCTAATATAGGAATATAACCGTAAAGTCCGGTTTGATTCCTAACATGCTGACCCATCCGCAGATTTGGCGCGCCCTTGACGCCCTCGCCGCCCGGCATGGCCTGTCGCCCTCCGGCCTGGCCCGCCTGGCCGGGCTGGATCCCACCACTTTTAACAAGAGCAAGCGCAGCACCGCCAACGGAAAGCTGCGCTGGCCCTCGACCGAAAGCCTGGCCAAGGTGCTCTCGGCCACCGGTGCCTCGCTGGAGGAATTCGTCGCCCTGGTGAGCGAGGCGGGGCACCGCCCCATCCGGGCGCGCATGGTGCCCTTGATCGGCATGGCCCAGGCCGGACTTGCCGGCTATTTCGACGATGCCGGTTTTCCCGCCGGTTCGGGCTGGGAAGACATCGCCTTTCCCGAGATCGCCGACGCCCATTGCTATGCGCTGGAGATCACCGGGGATTCCATGCTGCCGGTCTATCGCGACGGCGACCGCATCATGGTGTCGCCTTCCGGCCAGCTTCGGCGCGGCGACCGGGTGGTGGTCAAGACCCATGCCGGGGAAGTGATGGCCAAGCAGCTGAGCCGCATGACCGCCCAGCGCATCGAACTCAAAAGTTTCAATCCGGAATTCGAGGATCGCGGTTTTGCATTGAGCGAAATCGCGTTTGTGCATCGGATCATTTGGGCGAGTCAGTAGGAGGGGGTCATTTTAAAACGTAGCTGTATTCCGGCTTCTTCCCGCTCTTCCACAGGGCCAGCAGCGACTTTTCCAGTGCCGCGCGATCGGCGAAGGTACAAGCCCCGTCCTGCCCTGCCCGCGTGCCGGACGCCCGCGCCGCGCGCGCATCCTTTTCGCAATCGGGACGGATCTCTTGCGCGCTTTTGGGCCCGGTAATGACCAAGAGGCCGTAATAACGCAGATTGTCTTCTCCGGCGGCATGATCCAGGGCCGCGGCCTGATAGATCAGCACATGGCTGGGCGCGCCGGGCAGCGGGAAAAATCCCAAGTCGAAACCCTGGCCAAAATCCTGTCCACGGTCGGTCTGGGTCAAGCGGTAGCGGCCGCGCGCGATCTTGCGCAAGGCGTGATGCGTCACCTTGCGGTCCGGATCGGTTTCGGTAACCGCGCCAGCGGCAAAAGGTTGCAGCGAGGTTATGTTGCGGTAAGGCCGCGTCTTTGTCTGCCAACAGGCCGCCAGCAACAGACAGGCCAGCACAAGCACAGGAATATTTTTGCGCAAAACCCAGCCTCTCTAAGCGCAGTTCCGAAAATCGAGTTTTTCGATTTTCGGGAGAATTGCGCGTCCGTCAAAACTATTCCGGAAAGCCCTGATACTTCCGGACCCGCAGATGAAACGCATCTTGCGGCTCCTGGTTCGCCGCACCAAGGCCGCTGATCAGGCCAAGCAGTTCCGCAGCGCGGGATTGGATACTTTTCTCGTATGCGGTGTTGGGAATGGCGGACACAGCGGCTTTAAGATGGTTAACGATCCGCGCCCGGTATTTTGGGGTGTCGAAACCCGCCAAGGACAGAGCGATCTGGTATTGGACCGCGACATTGCCGGGCGCCAAGCGCACCGCGCGGTCAAACAGCGCCAAGGCCTGCTTTTCCCGCGCGCCATACACCAATCCGGCCAAAAAGGCGCCGCCGCCGCGCACGATTTCGATGTGCCAGCCCCCCAGCGCGGAGACGGCAAAGGCATTGCCGGGATCGTCCCGGACCGCGGCGTCCAGCGCCGCACGCGATTGCGCGGGCGAATCCTTCATCCGCGCCTTGACCGCACCGATGATGCGGGCCTCATAGCCCAGCGCCACCGCCAGCCATATCTGGCCAAAAGCATGATGGGGATCAGCCGCCACCGCCCGGCGGGCCAGACTTTCGGCGCGGCCCAGGCATTCCAGACAAGGCGTGTCGCGCAGCACTTCATCGGCCAGCACGGCACGCGCCGCGATCGCCAGGCCCGGCGCGGTGCGCGAGGCCTCACCCGCCCGCGCCGCCTGCTCATAATCCCCGCGGGCATAGAGCGCGAAAATCTCTTCCGTGGTCGCGGCCCCTGCGGGCAGCGGCAAAAGCAGCAACAGCGCCGCCAGCACAGCTTTCATTTCAGAAAATCGCCCTTCAGGGCGCTGCGGATCATCGCGGCCGTTTGGGCACAACCGAACAGCGCCGCAAAAGAACCGAAGCGCGGTCCCTGGGTCTGGCCCAGCAGGACTTCGTATAGGGCGCCGAACCAGGCGCGCAGCGGCTCAAAACCGTGCGCCTTGCCAATTTCATAGATAACGTCCTGCACCAGCTTGCCGTCGCGCTCATCCCCCAGTTTTTCCAGCTGGTCCGCCAGATCTTCCAGCGCGGCGCGCTCCTTGGCGTCGGGGGCACGATAGACTTTGCTGGGC
>DATEEB010000044.1:0-4414 GCA_035281345.1 Rhizomicrobium sp.
GCAAGCTGAGCCGTGACCACGACCCTTGCCGACAATATCCGCTTTCTGCGCGCGCTGATCGCACGTCCCAAGGATGTGGGCGCGGTGATGCCGTCCAGCCCGGCTTTGGCCGAGGCCATTGCCCGCCAGATCGATTCCACCGCCGGTCCTGTCCTAGAAACCGGCCCCGGCACCGGCGTGATCAGCCAGGCGGTTTTGGCGCGGGGCATTCCCGCCGATCAGCTGACGCTCGTGGAATATGACGAGGAATTGGCACAGCATTTGGCCTGGCGTTTCCCGCAAGCCCATGTGATCCAGGGCGATGCCTTCGACCTGGACCGCACCTTGGGTGCGCGCCATGGCGGTCCGTTTTGCGCCATCGTTTCCGGCATTCCGCTGCTCAATCATTCCATGGCGATGCGTCTGGCCTATATGGACGGGCTGGTGAAACGGCTGATGCCGGGCGCGCCCATCATCCAGTTTTCCTATGGCCCGCATGCGCCCGTGGTGCCACCAGCCGGCTATTGCGTGGCCCACGTCGCCACCGTCTTTGCCAACATCCCGCCCGCCAAGGTGTGGGTCTACCGGAAAATCTGACCGCCGCCCCCAGTTTGCTGCGCTCATGCTGCAGCAACGCCCGCAGCATGGCCGGTTCATGCTGCACCCTATGCTGCGCGGTAAGTCATTATTTTTAATGGACAATCTATAAATCGACGTATCATCGCGGAGCGCTGCCTTCGCAAGGCGCTTTGCAATCGCGATGGGCGACAAAGCCGCGCTTTCACCGTATGGAATCGGAATGTTGAACGACGAGGAATTGGACCGCTATGCCCGCCATCTGGTGCTGCGGGAGGTGGGTGGTCCCGGCCAGGCCAGGATCCGCAACGCCAAGGTCTTGATCGTGGGCGCCGGCGGTCTGGGAAGCCCGGTGGCGCTGTATCTGGCGGCGGCAGGCATCGGCAAGCTGGGGTTGGTGGATGACGATGCCGTCAGCCTGTCCAATCTTCAGCGCCAAATCCTGTTTAAGACGGCCGATGTGGGCCAGCCAAAGGTTGTGGCAGGGGCACAAACCCTGAAGGCGTTAAATCCCGGAGTTGAAGTCCAAACCCACCCTCTACGGCTAGGCACCGCCAATGTAATGGACCTGATCGCCGGCTATGACATTGTCGCCGACGGATCGGACAATTTCGCCACCCGCTTTCTGCTCAACGATGCCTGTTTCTTTGCCCAAAAAACCTTGGTTTCCGCCGCCGTCACCGAGTTCGAAGGCCAGCTGGCCACCTACAAGGGTCATCTGCCCCATTGTCCCTGCTATCGCTGCCTGTTCGCCGCCCCCCCGCCGCCGGACACGGCCCCCAATTGCTCAGAAACCGGGGTGCTGGGGGCGGCAGCCGGGGTGATGGGATCGCTGCAGGCGCTGGAGGTCTTGAAAGAAGCAGCCGGTCTTGGCGCCAGTTTGGCCGGAAAAATCCTGACCTATAAAGCCCTTACCACGGAATTTCGCACCGCGCGTCTGCCCAAGGACCCGGCCTGTCCCCTTTGCGGGCCCAGCCCCGCCATCGGGAATATTTACGGTTAACCGGCCTTTAAAGCGGGGCGCGCCAACATGCCCGCATGGCCTACGAAATCCATTACGAAATCTTCCGGCGCGTCGGCGCCAAGGGCGGCTGGACGCTGCACGAAGTCGCCACCTCGCGCGATGCCGCCATCGCCATGGCGCAAGAATTGATGGCCACGGAACAGGCGACCGGGGTCAAGGTCGTCAAGGAAACCTACAATGACGAGAGCGGTGATTTCCTTACCCTGAAGATCTTCGAGGAGGGCCACAATCAGATGCGGGTGGCCCCGGCGCAGGAAGACGCGCCGCATACCCTTCCCTGTTTCAAACCCGACGATCTTTACTCCTATCACGCGCGCCAGACCATGAGCCGGCTGCTGACCGACTTTTTGTCGCGCAACAAGGTCACCATCACTGAACTGATCCATCGCGCCGACTTGCTGGAAAAGCTGGAAGCCACCGGCACGCTCTATCAGCACGCCATTCAGAAAGTGGCGGTGGCGCAGGCCGCTTCCACCACCACCAGGGTGCAGCAGATCGTCAAGAGCCTGAATGAGCTGACGACTCAGGCCTTTCATCGCGTCTATCGCGACCAGCGCAAGGGGCTTTTCCCCAATCCCGAGTCCCACCAGTTCGCCGAACTGGCCGAGATGCTGGTGGGCCAAGGCGACGCCGCCTATATCTTCAACGGCGCCTTGGCGCGGCATCTGAAAGAGGCCAAGGGCTGGGACGAAAAAGTCCTGATGCTGATCACCATCATGGAAAGCGCGCCGCTGGAGGAAGAGCCGCGCAAGCTGGTTCTGTCCTCGGTGGATGCGATCCTGTCAGAGATGCTCAACGGCTCGGCGGCGCTGCACGAATTGATGGGACCGGCGGAAAATCTGGGCCAGGCGCTGAACAAGCTGGTGACCCTGTTTCTGGGCAAGCAGCCGGAGGGCGAACGCGGCGAGGGCCTGGCCGCCCTGACCGACCACTTCGCCGCCGACACCTTGCCGGAAGCCCGCACCGCCGTGGCCAACCGCATCGTCTCCGAATTCAAGAGCAACAAGCGGCTTTGCCCGGAATTCATGGTCGAAGAGCTCAAGACCTTGCGCAGCATGGCCAATCGCATCGTAATGGGCGTGGGCAAGTATCTGAGCCATGAGGATTTGATCGCGGCTTTCACGCTTCGCTCCAAACGCCTGGTGGGGCAGGAAGCGCTGGGCGAATACATCGCCGAGGCCGGGCCCGACGAGAGGATCGAGCGCATCCTGTTCATCGAGGACAATATCATCGGCGCGGAAAATAAGCGCCAATTGGCCAGCTATATAATGCCGGTGCTGAATTCCGCCGCCTTCGAGAATTTCTTCCACAATCCCAAAGCGCCTTTGTTGCAACGCCTGCAACGGCTGGCGCAATTGCAGGCGCGGGTGTGGCGTTCGGGGTTCATTGACGTAACGCGCGATGAAATTGCCGGCCGCTTGGATACGCTGGCGGTGCAAATCGAAGCGCGCGGCAAGCTGTTTGCGTCCATCCAGGCGCGGCCTGGCCCGGCGTTGGACAAGGCCCAAACCCTGCTGAAACTGATGGTCGGCGGGATGCTGACCGAAGGCGCATTAGCCAACAAGGCCCGCGCCCTAATCCTGGGACATCTGTCCCAGCCCGGCTTCCTCTCCAGTTACATGGCCGCGCAGGCCAAGGATGGCGAGGCGCCGGACAGCGAAAAACTGATGACCGAGCTGGTGGAAACCTTGGTAAAGGCCGGGATTAACGCCGAAACGGGGCTGAAAAGTATCGCGGCTTAATTCCCAATGTCATAGCCCCCAAATGCGGGCCACCCAGGTGATACCGCGCCGGCGTTATCAGTTCACCGCGATATCTAATCGTTGAGAATAAAAATTATCCCAACTGAGTGGCCCGCACGGAGTTTACACTCTGGCCGCGCTTCGCGCGGACCGGGGTGGCGGGCCATGACAATTTACGCTTGTCCATCGCCCGCGCCGCTAATGCGCCGCGTCCCAGTTATCTGCAGCCCGCGCATCTACAACCAACGGCACAGAAACTTCCACCGCCGGCAGCGCCGCCTTCTCCATCACCTGCTTGATCAGCTTGGACGCCTTCTCGACTTCCTTGTCCGGGGCTTCGAAAATCAATTCGTCATGCACCTGCAACAGCATGGTGGCCTTGACGTTTGCGTCAGCCAGCGCGGGGGGCAGCTGAACCATGGCGCGGCGGATGATGTCGGCGGCGCTGCCCTGGATCGGCGCGTTGATGGCGGCGCGTTCGGCTCCGCCGCGGAAACCCGGCACCTTCGAATTGATTTCGCGGATATGGATGCGCCGCCCGAACAGGGTTTCCACAAAACCATGGGTGCGGGCGAACTGCTTGGTGTCTTCCATATAGTCGCGGATGCCGGGAAAGCGCGTGAAGTATTTCTTGATATAGTCGTTGGCCTCGCCTTGGGCTATGCCAAGCTGGTTGGCCAGGCCGAAGCCGGAAATGCCATAGACAATGCCGAAATTGATCGCCTTGGCCTTGCGGCGGATTTCGGCGGGCATGTCCTTGACCGGCACGCCGAAGATTTCCGATGCCGTCATGGCGTGAATATCCAGATTGTCGGCAAAGGCTTTTTTCAGTTCCGGAATGTCGGCGATATGGGCGAGCAACCGAAGTTCAATCTGGCTGTAATCGGCGCTGATCAGTTTATGTCCTTTGGCCGCGATAAAGGCCTGGCGGATGCGCCGGCCTTCCTCGGTGCGGACTGGGATATTCTGCAAATTGGGATCGGTGGAAGCCAGCCGCCCGGTTGAGGTAGAGGCCATGGCGTAAGAGGTATGCACCCGCCCGGTCTTGGCGTTGATATAGGTGGGCAAAGCGTCGGTGTAGGTGCCCCTGAGC
>DATEEB010000045.1:0-6347 GCA_035281345.1 Rhizomicrobium sp.
TCGAACAGCTTGCGCATTTCCTTCATCGCGGTGCCGGTGGAGACGCCCGCCGCGCCCTGACCCATCAGCTCGATGGCCGGCAGCCCGTTGTAGCGCGTAAGAGATGCAGGCCCGATGGTCCAGCGGGAGGTCGCAAATGACGAGAAGGGCGCCATGGTGCCGTTCGCGCTTCGCACATACCAGCGGTCCAGATCCTGGGGCGTCATGCGATAGGGCGCATCGCCCTGCATATAGACGCGCTTGACGCGGCCGCGGTCGATAAAATCATTGATGTAGCTCGAACCCCAGGCGGCGCTGAGAGTGGAGTTAATGTCCGCCAGCGAAATGCCCAGCGCGCTGGCCTTGGCCTGGTCGATATCGATATGCAATTGCGGGGTATCGTCCAGGCTGTTGGGGCGCACGCCCATCAACAGCGGATTCTGGGCGGCCAGACCCAGCAACTGGTTGCGGGCCGCCATCAGGCCGTCATGGCCCAGATTGCCGCGGTCTTCCATTTGAATGTCGAAACCGGTGGCGTTGCCCAGTTCCTGCACCGAGGGTGGCACAATGGCGAACACCTGCGCTTCCTTCATGGGGAAGAAGGAGCCCATGGCGCGGTTGGCAATGGCGACGGAACTGTTGCTGCTGCCCTTTCGTTCACTCCAGTCTTTCAATTTCGTGAAGGCGATGCCGGTGTTCTGGCCCGAGCCCGAGAAAGAGAATCCCGCCACGGCAAAGACGAAATCGACATTGTTCTTTTCCGCGTCCAGATAATATTGGGCGACGCCTTGCGCCACTTTCAGGGTTTCCGGCTGTGTTGTGCCGGCAGGCAGGGTGATCAAGTTGAAGATGAAGCCCTGGTCTTCATCGGGCAAAAAGCCGGTGGGCAGGCGGACGAACAATACCACCAGCAGCGCCACGATCACCGCATAGGCCGCCATGGTGCCCCAAGTGCGCTTGAGGAACCAATCCACGCGATGGTGATACCAGATCCGGAAGGCGTCGAAATTGCGGTTGAACCAGTCGAAAAAGCGCCCGCGCTTCAGATGACCTTCGCCTTCGACAGGCTTGAGCAGGGTCGCGCAAAGCGATGGCGACAAGATCAGGGCCACCAGGATGGATAGCGACATGGCCGAAACGATGGTGACGGAGAATTGGCGATAGATGATGCCGGTCGAACCGCCAAAAAAGGCCATGGGCAGAAACACCGCCGTCAGCACCAGTCCGATGCCGATCAACGCGCCGGTGATCTCCTGCATGCTTTTGAGGGTGGCCTCGCGCGGCGGCAGCCGTTCCTCATGCATGATGCGTTCGACATTTTCGACCACCACGATGGCGTCGTCCACCAACAGCCCGATCACCAAAACCAGCGCGAACAGGGTCAAGGTGTTGATCGAATAGCCGAACATCGCCAGGACGCCGAAGGTGCCGAGCAACACCACCGGGACGGCGATGGCTGGGATCAGCGTGGCGCGCCAATTCTGCAGAAAGACATACATCACCAGCACCACCAGGGCGATCGCTTCGATCAGGGTGACCACCACGTCGTGGATGGACAGACGGATGAAGGTGGTGTTGTCGACGGGATAGACCATCTTCATGCCGGGCGGCAGCGAGGCCTTCAGCTCCTCGGCCTTGGCCTTGACCGCGTCCACGGTCTTCAGCGCATTGGCGCCGGGCGCCAGGTTGATGGGAATACCGGCGGCGGGATAGCCGTTGAACAGGCTGGCGATGGCATAGGTTTCCGCGCCCAGCTCGACACGCGCCACATCGCCCAGCCGCACGATCGCGCCGCTGGGCGAGGTCTTGAGAATGATGTTGCGGAATTGCTCCGGCGTCTGCAGCCGCGACTGGGCGGTGACCGTGGCGTTGAGGGCCGCGTCCTTTACGGCGGGTTGGGCCCCGATCTGTCCGGCCGAAACCTGAACATTCTGGGTCTGGACGGCGGCCTGGACATCGGACGGCTGCAAATTGAAATTGTGCAGCTTGAAAGGGTCCAACCAGATGCGCATCGCATATTGCGCGCCAAAAACGCGGGTGCTGCCCACGCCCGGAACGCGGCTGAGCGGGTCCTGCATCTTCGAGGTGATGAAATCGGAAATGTCCACATTGGTGTAGCGGCCGGTATCGTCATAGATGCCGATCACGACAATGAAGTTGGCGGTGTTCTTGGCCACCACCACGCCCAGCTGCTGCACCGCGCTGGGCAGGAGCGGCACGGCGGCCTGCACCTTGTTCTGGACTTGCACCTGGGCAATGTCGGGATTGGTGCCTGGCGCGAAGGTCGCCGTGATCTCCACCGTTCCGTCGGCGTTGGACTGCGACGAGAAGTAGAGCAGATTGTCCAAGCCGGTGAGCTGCTGCTCGATCACTTGGGTGACGGAGTTCTGCAAGGATTCGGAATCCGCGCCGGGATAGGTGGCGCTGATCACCACCGCGGGCGGCGCGATGACGGGGTACTGCTCGACCGGCAGATTGAGGGCGGCGATACCGCCCGCCAGCATGACGACAACGGCGATGACCCAGGCGAAAACCGGCCGGTCGATGAAGAAGCGCGACAAACCCATCAGCGTGCCGCCGCTGCTTGCTTGGGCGCCTGTCCGGCGGGCTGGGGACTAACCGGCATATCGGGCATGACCTTCACCAAGCCCTCGGTGATTACGCGATCGCCCGGCTTGAGCCCTTCCAACACCTGCCAGTTGCCGCCGACCGCGCGCCCGGTTTTGAGCACCCGCAGGCGGGAAAAATTCTTGTTGTCCACCACCAAGGCGGTGGGCTCGCCCTTTGGGTTATGGCCGACCGCATTCTGCGGCACCAGGATGCCGTGGACATCCACGCCTTGATTGATGGTGGCGCGGACATACAGGCCGGGCAGCAGAATGTTTTGCGGATTGGGAAAAATGGCGCGCAGCTTCACTGCGCCGGTGGCGGGGTCCACCGTCACATCGGTGAATTGCAACCGGCCTTTCAGCGGATAGAGGCTGCCGTCATCCAGCTTCAGCGAGACTTCGGCGGTAAGAGAACCGCCGGAATTCACATTGCCCGCCTGAATGGCGCGCTTCAGCGCCACCAGTTCGGCGCTGGACTGGTCCACATCGACATAGATGGGATCGAGGGTGGAGACCGTGGTCAGTGCGGTCGCCTGCTGCGCCGTCACCAGCGCGCCTTCCGTCACGGTGGAAGCGCCGATGCGCCCGGTGATCGGCGAGGTGATGTGGGTATAGCCCAGATTGATGCGCGCGGCATCGGCGCTGGCCTTAGCCTGCAAATAGGCGGCGCGGGCGTCGTCGGCGTCCTGGGGTGCGATGGCGTTTTCCGACAGCAGCCGGGCGTAGCGTTCGGCCTTGACCTTGGTGGATGCCAAGGTGGCCAGTGCGCTGTCATAGGCGGCGCGATAGGGCGCTGGGTCGATCTGATAAAGGGCCTGGCCTTTTTGGACGGCGGAGCCTTCCACAAACAGCCGCCTTTGCACGATGCCGGAGACCTGAGGACGAATCTCGGACACGGCATACGGATTGGTGCGGCCGGGCAGTTCGACCGTCAGCGCCACCGGCTGTTCCTTGATGGTGATGAACCCCACGGCCGACGGAGGCATCTGGTACTGCTGCGGGCGATCGCATGCCGCCAAAATGAGGCTGGCGGCCAGAACAGGTATGGCGAGACGCGACATCAAATACCCCCAAACAATCACTGATCGAATGACGACCGGCGTCCATCGCCGCAGACATCCGGAAGCAAATAAAGCCCCTGGCGCAAAGCCGCCGCGGGGCCCTTACATATGTGCGGGTACGAGAATTGGAAGGGTGGAATGAGACCAAAGTGCGGCCAAAGCAGATTCTACGCCGCGTGCGTTGTCAATTTGACACAAACGGGAACGCGCCGCGCGCCGAAGAACGGCATCGGCAGGACATAAAGCCTGTTCGACATACCAGCCCAAATGTTTGCGGAATATTTTCAGGCCAAGCGCGTCGCCATAGAAACGCAGCGTGTCTGTGAAATGTTCAAGCGCAATGCCCAAACGGGAGGGAAGGTCCGGCTCTGACATTTCCGTTCCATCCTGCAGCGCCTTTTCCAATGCCGATGCGATCCAGGGCCGGCCATAGGCGCCGCGTCCAATCATCACAGCATCGGCGCCCGATTGTTCCAGGGCGGTGCGCGCTGACATTGTGTCATGAATATCGCCATTCACGATCACCGGCACGCTGACCGCGCGCTTGACCTGCGCCACCGCGCGCCAGTCGGCCATGCCGCGATAGAATTGCTGGCGGGTGCGGCCATGCACGGTGACGGCTTTCACCCCAAGCCGCTCGGCCAGGGCGGCGATTTGCGGCGCATTGCGATTTTCGTCGTCCCAGCCCAAGCGCATTTTCAGGGTGACGGGGCACGTGGTGGCGTTGACCGCCGCATCGATCAGGCGGGCCGCAAGATCGGGCTCGCGCATCAGGGCCGAGCCCGACAAAGCGCCCGTCACTTCCTTGGCGGGGCAGCCCATATTGAAGTCGATGATGTCGGCGCCGGCATCCTCAGCCAGCTTGGCGCCCTTGGCGATCCATTCCGGCGTGCGTCCCACCAGCTGGATCACCATCAGCGGCAAACCTTCACCGACCGCGGCGCGGCGCACCACATCGGGACGGCCACGCGCGAAGCTGTCGCAGGCCACCATTTCGGTCGCCACATAGGGCGCACCGCAACGGCTGGCGATGCGCCGGAAAGGCAGATCGGAAACACCGGTCATGGGCGCGGTCAGAACCCGGCCCGGGATCGTGATATCGCCGATTTTCAGGGGGCCGGATGACGCCATGGCGGGGGGGACATAGTCCCGTCCGGTGAATTTGTCGAGTTGGCCAATGCCGGCTAACCGCCCGCCCCGGCCTTATGGACACGGCCCGAGCCATGCATCTGGGTGTCCAGTGTCTTGGGATCCTTGCGGAGATAGACGTCACCCGAACCGCTGATCTCGATCTTGGCCCTTTCGCTGGGCGCGATATGGACATCGCCATGCCCGCTGATCTCCACTTCGGCAGTACGCGTCTCCATCTGGCCGAAGTCGGCATTGCCCGAGCCGGAAATATCGATTTTGACATTATCGATCTTGCCCTTGGCGTTGACAGTGCCGGAGCCGCGAATTTCCGCCGAGGCGGTGCGCGACGTCATCCCGTCGAAATCGCCATGCCCGGAGCCGGCAATCCCGATCTCCAGCTCATCGACGCTGCCCTTGGCCTTGATTGTGCCGGAGCCGGCAATCCCGAACTCCGCTTTGCGGGCGGTGAGCTGGTTGAAATCGGCATCGCCCGAGCCGGCAATGGTCATTTCGAGATCGTCGATCCGGCCATTCGCCTTGACGTTGCCGGCACCGGCGATGATGATTTCGGCCTTGGACTGATTGAGCTTGTCCAAAACCATCTTGCCTCCGCTGGCGATGGTGAATTCGCGGAATTCACGCCCGGGCAGGGTGATCGTCACATCTCTTGTGCGATTGCGCCAGCCGCGGCAATCCATCTCGATTTTGCCATCGCGGACCCGCAAATGTGCCAGAACTTGCGGATCGCCGCTGGCATGCAGCCTGTCGTCCGTACCGGGCGAATAGCTGGCCTGACCGAGAAGGGCCAGCGTAACTTCGTCGCTGCCGTCCCAATCCAGATCGCGGCTGGAAGCCGTTGCGCCGGCAATCGCCTCGCAGCGCGGCTTGCTGTCGAACCAGGAAAAATCGCCCATTCCATCTTTGAAGTCCTTGCCGCCGATTGCGGCAGCGGCACCTATACAGACGGCCGAAGCGGTCAGCCCGACGATGGCAATGACGGCCAGTTTGTGCACCATGACCTTCTCCCTAGATGGACTTGTTGGCGGAATCGAACAGGCGGAAATGCAGCCGCGCATAGCGGATCAAGAGCTTGGCGATGATGTCCATCAACAGCAGCAACAGCGCGCCGCCGCCGATCGCGCCGCTGATCAGGCCCAAGCCGACGAGAAGCTGCATGGCGGCATTGCCCATCACCCCGCCCCAGAGCAGGTTGAACAGCAGGAAGGTGCCGCCCACCACAAAGGCAAGGCACGCCACCGACAGCCCGAAAAACACCGCGGCTAGGATGCAAAGCAACGGCAACAGGATGACAAAATCGATGGTCGCCAATCCCAGCAGCGCCAAGACCACGCCCACGAAATTTCCGGCATTGCGGTTCTCTTCCCAGCGCCGAAAACCGATCTCGGCGCGCAACTCGCGCGCCAGGCGCGCCGGGTCGCCCAAGGCGGCGGCCACTTCTTCCTGGGTGCGGCCGTCGGCGGCGCCGTCGGCGAAATGACTTTCATAATCGGCCAGGATGTCGCTGATGTCGGTGTGATGCAGGCCCGACAAGCCGTCGCGAAGCTGC
>DATEEB010000046.1:0-6267 GCA_035281345.1 Rhizomicrobium sp.
CAAGGAATATCTCTCCGAACTGCTGGACGGCGCGCGCGCCATCCTGATGCCGCCCAAGGCCGATATCGCCTTGACGGACATCGCCTGGTTTCTGATCCGGCATGGCAGCAAGCTCAGCCTGCCGCGCGGCCAGACTTTGGAGGACAGCCTGCCAGGTGACCTGCGCGCCCGCTTTGTCGCGGTGCGCGACACGGTCAGCGACGATGTGGACGATTATCGCACCGATATTCCTATCCGGGCGGCGATGCGGCTGCAGCAAGATGCGCGGGACAAAAACGATCTTTCCTTTCGAGAGCCGCGCCGTACCATCGAGAACCTTGCCAATCGCAAGCGCATTCCGGTTGCGCCGGTGACGCGCTTTGCCGCCATGGATGCGGTGCGCGACATTTTCAAGCTTACCCCCTCACAGCAGCATGTTTGCTTGGCCCAGGCCTTGGAGGATGTGAACTGGGCGCTTGGTCATGCCGGAACGGCCGCCCGCGCCTGGGCGGTGGGCGACATAAAGACGGTCAAGGCGCATTACAGCGAATGGCGTTTGGGCAATTGCGTCATAGGGGCGGTGCAGAAATTCAGCGACATCGATGGGCGCAATATCGCCGAATATGTTTCGGCCATGGACAAGGCGTTGGACATTCCCGGCAAGACCATCGTGGTCATCCATATAGGGCCGCTGCTGCGTAAAAACGGCGTGCTGGAGCGGCTGCAGGCACGGGGTATTGCCGTCGAAGGCCCAGCGGAATAGGCCACCCGGCACCAAGCAGATGGCACGGGCAATCTGGCGTTCTTGGCAGTGTTTTAGAGCCGTTTCGCATTGAGATTATGCGAATGCTGCCCTTATCCTCACCATGGCCGGCCTCCGAGCCGGCCATCCAGAGCCGCAAACACGGTATTTGTAGCCCTGGATGGGCGGGGCAAGCCCGCCCATGGTGAGTATGAAGGTTCATTTCAATCCAAAAAGGCTCTAAAGAGTTGAAAGCTTGGCGGCTTGCAGCAGCAGTATCGTCTTCATGTCCACGATTTGGCCGCGCACCACCATGGCCAGCGCGTCGTCCAGCGGCATTTCCAGCACTTCTATGTCTTCGCCTTCATGTTCATGGCCGCCGCCCTGGGCACGCGGCGCGGTGGAATCATAATCCGCCAGGAACATGGAGGCGCGTTCTTTGACGGCCCCGGGGCTGGCAAAGCAATGCGTGATCAGGCGTGGGTTGGCGATGGCGACGCCAGCTTCCTCCATCGCCTCGCGGGTGACGCAATCGACGGGCGCGTCGCCGTCCAGCTTGCCGGCGATCACTTCGACAAGAGGGTGCGTATAACCCCACTCAAACACCGGCCAGCGAAATTGCTTGATCAGGATCACCCGGCCGCGCGGGCCATCAAACGGCAGCACCGCGGCGGCATCGCCGATGTCATAGCTTTCGCGCTCCTGATGCTGCCACACCCCATCGCGGCGCTGAAAATCGAAACTGGCCTTGCGCAAGGTGTAATAGTTCTTGGCCAGAAGTTTCAGTTCGTGCAGCCGTACGCGACCGGCCAGGCCATCATCTTTGTCATCCATGGGATGACGCTAATCGTGGATGTGCTCTTGTTTCAAGGGTGCATATCCTCGCGGACATGCACCGTTGCAAGCTTGTCGGTATAAAAGCGGCGCCAGCCGGGCATGGCATCCAGCAACTTCACCACCGGCGCGCGGGCCGGGAAGATCGTCCAGCGCGCATGCTGCTGCGCCAAGGTGGCCGCCAGCGCGTCCTTGTCGGGCGAGATGATAGCGGCATAGTTTTGCAGGAAGATGTCACCATACAGGTCGGCGCGGCTGTCAATGAAGGGCTTGACGCCGTTCCAGATCAGATACCCGCCAAAGCCATAATCGTTCACCACCGGCATTTCGCGCACAAAATGCGGCACATGCGCCAGCGCGGAAACGGGTGAGACGGGATCGTCGCCGCGCGTGACCGGAACCGTCAGCCGCGCAAAGACCAACACCATCATCGCCAGCCCCGCCACCACCGCGTACAAAGGCGGCTGGCTTTCATTTTTTGCCGGCCATGCAGCGGCGAAAGTAGGGGCTAGCAGGATCGGCGCAACCACGCCCGCCAGCATCTGGTGGCGCGCATGCGATAGGGCCAGCCACACCAGCCCCAGCAGGATCAGCAAACGAAACGGCGCCATCTTGATCTTGCCGCTACCCAGTACGAACAGCATCGCCAGCAGCGCGATGGCGAAGGGCGAAAGCTGGGAGAAATCGCTGGCCTGCCATTCGCCGATATGGGCGATGCCTTGCATGGCCGACAATTTCAGCGGGAAGATCAGCGTATCCAAACCGAACGGCGTGACAGCCGCCGAGGCGGTGGCGGCCAAGAGAAACAAACCCCAGTCCAAGGCGGCCCGGTTGCGGTCTTTGCCTTCGATCGCTACTTCCACCGCCAGCGCGCCCGCCAGCGCCAATCCAAAGGCAAAGCTGCCATGCAGATTGGCCCAAAGCGGCATCACCGCGACCAACCACCAGGACGGCGCGCTGTTTTTCTCGCGCGCGATAACCAGTCCTGCCGTCCAGATCGCCAAAAGCGGCAAGCTCAGGATATGCGGCCGCGCCAACAGACTGCCGGTGACGCAGCACAGCCCCAGCACCACCATCAGCAAGGCGGGCACCAGGTCCATCCGCTTGCGGACAAAAAAAGCGACGGTGGCGGCCATCGTCCCGGCGGCGATGGCCGTCAACAGATGCACGCCCGGCCAGCCTGCGCGCCAAGACAGGGCCATCAGAATTTCGGCCAGCCATTCCTGGGTGTGCCAAGGCGCGCCCGCCAAGGTGTGGGAGAAGATATCGGCGCGCAGCACCGCGCCCTGCGCGAGCATCCATTCCCCCGCCCGGATGTGCCAATAGGTATCGCCGTCGTTGAGTATGCCGGGCGAAAAAGCCGCCAGGGCGAACGCCGCCAGCCCGGCAAACAGGGCAAAGCTGAGGGCAGGGGACAGCGTGCGGGGCATGGGATTGGCTTTGTGGTCGCCGCCCACTCTATAAGGGCAATCCTCAACGCGCCCTTTCCGGCTTAACGCCTTGGTCTATCACACAAAATGACCCCCGCTGCCCGCCTGCAGATGACCATCGATATTCTGGACGGGTTGGAGCGCACCGCCCAGCCCACAGACCGTTTTCTCAAAAGCTGGTTTCGCACCCGGCGCTTTGCCGGATCCAAGGATCGCCGCGCCATCGCCGAACAGGTTTTTTCGGTGCAGCGCCGCCGGGCGCATTTCGCGCATCGCTTGGGCGGGGACACGCCGCGCGCGCTGGTGATCGCATCGCTGCTGGATGCCGGCCAAGATCCAACGCTTTTGTTCACCGGCGGCTATGGGCCTGCGCCGCTCACCGATTGCGAACGCGCGGCAATCGCCGCCGCGCCGCCGCCGATGCCTGATTGGGTGGCAGGCGAGTATCCGGAGTGGCTCGAAGACCAACTGCGCCGCGCCTTCGGCGAGCGGCTGCTTGCGGAGCTAGCCGCCTTCATTCCCCGCGCGCCCACCGACATCCGTGTCAATAGCCTGAAGGCCCAGCGTGAGACGGTGATCGCGGCGCTCACGGCAGACGGTATCGCCTGCAACCTCACGCCTTTTGCGCCGTACGGCATCCGCATGGCCGGCGATGCGGCCCCTCTGTCGCAATCGGCGCTGTTTGAATCCGGCGCTTTCGAGTTTCAGGACGAAGCGGCGCAGATCGCCTCCCATCTCTGCCAGGCGCGCCCCGGCATGCGGGTGCTGGACTTGGCGGCGGGCGCCGGCGGTAAGAGCCTGGCCTTGGCCGCCCAGATGCAAAATCAAGGCGAGATCATCGCTTGCGATGTGCGCGGCGAAGCCTTGTTCGAATTGGAGCGCCGCGCCGCGCGGGCAGGCGTCACCATCATCAAAACCTTGCCTTTGGAGCATGCTGAGCCCGGCGGTTTGTTCGATTTGGCGATGGTGGATGCGCCCTGCAGTGGCACCGGCACCTGGCGGCGGCAGCCGGAGTTGCGCTGGCGGCTGACGCCGGTGCGGCTGGCCGAACTGACCCGCATCCAGGACGGGCTTTTGGATCAGGCCGCCGCACGGGTGGCGCCCGGCGGGCGGCTGATCTATGCCACCTGTTCGCTGCTGCCGGTGGAGAACCAGGACCGGGTGGCGGCCTTCCTGGCCCGCCATCCGGGCTTTGCCGCGTTCGATCTGGGCGATGGCTGGGACAAAGCGGTGCCGGGGCTGGGCACCGATTTCCGCGCCACCCCGCAAACCACTGGCACGGATGGCTTTTATTGTGCGGGCTTGCGCAAATTATAGAGCAGGGCCGCGAGATGACGCATGGTTTTACCAGACCGAAATACCGTAAGATTGGAGCCATGACCTTCCGCATGATTCCCCTCCTGGCCGCTTTTTTGCTGGCGGCGAGCCCGGTTCTGGCCGCGCCAACGAGTTCCGCAAAAGCGGAGATCTCCGTAACGGTGGAGTCCTTGTTGGCGCGGGCCCAAGCTGCGATCGGCAAAGGCGAGACGGAACTGGCGGTGCGCCTGGCGCAATCGGCCATCGTCGCCGATCCGGCGCGGCCCACCTCTTATGTCGCGCTGGGCAACATCTATGCCCAGGCCGGACAGCCGGACTATGCCCGCAACTTCTATGACGCGGCGCTGAACATCGATCCGGCCGAGCCCAGCGCCCTGAAGGCGCTTTCGGCCTTGAGCCGCAGCCAACCCGAAACCACGGCCCGCGCGAAGCAATGAGTGTTTTGGTTCTGGATTTCGGCAGCCAGGTGACGCAGCTGATCGCGCGACGCGTGCGCGAAGCCGGCGTCTATTGCGAGATCGTGCCCTACAACAAGGCCGAGGAGGCGCTGGCCAAGAAGCCGCGTGCCATCATCCTGTCGGGCGGTCCGGCCTCGGTCTATGAAGAAAATGCGCCGCGCGCGCCGCAAAAAGTTTTCGACATGGGCGTGCCGGTGCTGGGCATCTGTTATGGCGAGATGACCATGTCCGCGCAATTGGGCGGCAAGGTCGAAGGCGGCCACCATCAGGAATTCGGCCGCGCCGACATTCAGGTGAAAGCCACATCGCCGTTGCTGGAAGGCTTGGCGGAAAGCGGCAGCGAGCCGGTCTGGATGAGCCATGGCGACAAGATCACCGCCATTCCGCCGGGTTTTGCCGTGGTGGCGACCAGCGAGTCCTCGCCATACGCGGTGATCGCCGACGAAAAACGCCGCTTTTACGGCGTGCAGTTCCATCCCGAAGTGGTGCACACGCCGCGCGGCAGCACTTTGTTGTCGAATTTTGTGCGCACCATCGCTGGCATTGAGCCGGAATGGAACATGCATGCCTTCCGCGCCGCCATGGTGGAGAAGATCAAGAAGCAGGTCGGCAAGGGCAAGGTGATCTGCGGCCTGTCGGGCGGCGTGGACTCATCGGTTGCGGCGGTGCTGATCCACGAAGCCATCGGCGACCAGCTGACCTGCATTTTCGTCGATACCGGTTTGATGCGGGCCGGCGAAAGCGAGGAAGTGGTCTCGCTGTTCCGCGGCCATTACAACATTCCGCTGATCCATGCCGATGCCCGCGAGATGTTTTTGACGCGGCTGAAGGGCGTGTCAGACCCCGAGCAGAAACGCAAAATCATCGGCGCCGCCTTCATCGATGTGTTCGACGGAGAAAGCCACAAGGTCGGCGGCGCGGAATTCCTCGCCCAGGGCACGCTGTATCCCGATGTGATTGAAAGCGTGTCGGCCACCGGCGGCCCGTCCGTCACCATCAAGAGCCATCACAATGTCGGCGGCTTGCCGGACTTTATGAAATTGAAGCTGGTCGAGCCGCTGCGCGAGTTGTTCAAGGACGAAGTGCGGGCGCTGGGCCGCGAGCTGGGCCTGCCACCGGCCTTTGTCGGCCGCCATCCGTTTCCGGGACCGGGCCTCGCCATCCGCATTCCCGGCGAGATCACCGAGGAAAAACTGGAAATCCTGCGCAAGGCCGACACCATCTATCTGGATGAGATCCGCAAGACCGGTCTCTACGACAAAATCTGGCAGGCTTTCGCCGTGCTGCTGCCGGTCAAGACCGTGGGTGTGATGGGCGACGCCCGCACTTACGATCATGTCTGCGCGCTGCGCGCCGTCACCTCCAGCGACGGCATGACGGCGGATTATTATCCCTTCGAGCATTCCTTCCTGGCGCGCACCGCCACCCGCATCGTCAACGAGGTGCGCGGCATCAATAGGGTGGTGTATGACATCACGTCAAAACCGCCTGGGACGATTGAATGGGA
>DATEEB010000047.1:0-4398 GCA_035281345.1 Rhizomicrobium sp.
ACGATTGACTTCAACCGCGCCGGCGATCCCGCCATCCGCACCGACATTGTCGGCAAGGCCGCCTCCCATGTCGCCGCCATCCCGGCGGTGCGCCAGGCGCTTTTGGACTTTCAGCAAAACTTCCTCGCCCGGCCCCCTGGCGGCAGCCCCGGTGCGGTGATGGACGGGCGCGATATCGGCACCGTCATCTGCCCCGGCGCCACCGCCAAACTCTATGTGGATGCTCGTCTGGACATCCGCGCCCGCCGCCGCTGGGCGGAACTCAAGGCCATGGGCATCCGCCGGGCGGAACAGGATGTGGTAAATGAGCTGGCAGCCCGGGACGCCGCCGACAAAAGCCGCCCGGTTTCGCCCCTGATCCAGGCCCCGGACGCCGACTTGCTGGATACCTCCGATTTGGGTATAGACGCCGCGTTCGCGGCAGCTCTTGCCTTGGTCCTTCCCAAGGTCGATGGCGCGCTCAAGGACCGTCCCAGGGGCTAAAGGAGGCCCGGCGGCTTTCGGGCATCCCGCTTACTTTTTTCGACAATCCAACCGCCCATGGCGCAGCCATGGGAAGTCCGTGATCCCAAGCGCGTCAGCGCGCAGGAGCATTGGCATGAACCATGTATAGGAATTTTGAATGGCTCGCGCCGCTACCAAAGAACGTACCGAAAGCTCCATCGCTATCCCCTCCCGCGAAGATTTCGCGGCCATGCTGGAGCAGAGCTTCAAGACCCAGAGCCCCCAGGAAGGCTCCGTCATCAAGGGCACCATCGTCTCGATCGAGAATGATTTCGCCATGGTGGATGTCGGCCTCAAGACCGAAGGCCGCATCTCTCTCAAAGAATTCGCCATGCCGGGCATCCCCGCCGACATCAAGGTTGGCGACACCGTCGAAGTTTACCTGGAGCGCGTCGAAAATGCGCTGGGCGAAGCGGTCCTGAGCCGCGACAAGGCGCGCCGCGAGGAAAGCTGGATCAAGCTGGAAAAGGCCTTCAACGAGCAGACCCGCGTCACCGGCGTGATCTTCGGCCGCGTCAAGGGCGGCTTCACCGTCGATCTGGACGGCGCCGTGGCCTTCCTGCCCGGCAGCCAGGTCGATGTGCGCCCGATGCGCGATGTCGGCCCTCTGATGAACCAGGCGCAGTTGTTCCAGATCCTGAAAATGGACCGCCGCCGCGGCAATATCGTGGTGTCGCGCCGCGCCGTCTTGGAAGAGCGCCGCGCCGAGGAACGCACCTCGCTGGTCGCCTCCTTGCAGGAAAAACAGGTCGTCGAAGGCGTGGTCAAGAACATCACCGATTACGGCGCCTTTGTGGATCTGGGCGGCGTGGACGGACTGTTGCACGTTACCGATATTGCCTGGCGCCGCGTCTCGCATCCGACCGAAGTCTTGTCGGTGGGCCAGACCGTCACCGTGCAGATCATCAAGATCAACCACGACACCCAGCGCATCAGCTTGGGCATGAAGCAGCTGCAGACCGATCCTTGGGAAGGCGTCGCCGCTAAGTATCCGGTGGGCGTGCAGTTCAAGGGCAAGGTCACCAACGTCACCGACTACGGCGCCTTTGTGGAGCTGGAGCCGGGCGTGGAAGGCCTGGTCCATGTCAGCGAAATGTCTTGGGTCAAAAAGAACATGGCTCCCTCCAAGCTGGTCAATCCCGGCTCGGAAGTGGATGTGGCGGTGCTGGAAGTGGATTCCAACAAGCGCCGCATCAGCCTGGGCCTCAAGCAGACCCAGGAAAATCCCTGGAACGCCTTCACCGCCAACCATCCGGCGGGCACGGTGATTGAGGGCGAGATCAAGTCCATCACCGAGTTCGGCCTGTTTATCGGGTTGGACAGCGACATCGACGGCATGGTGCATCTCTCCGACCTGTCCTGGTCGGTGCCGGGCGAGGATGCCATCAAGACCTATGAAAAAGGTCAGACGGTCAAGGCCAAGGTGCTGGACATCGACGTGGAAAAGGAACGCGTTTCGCTGGGCATCAAGCAGCTGGAAGGCGATCCGATCGAGAAGGCTGGTCCCAGCGGCGGCGCGCTGAAGAAGGGCTCGGTCGTCACCGGCACAGTCACCGAAGTCAATGACGGCGGCATCGAAGTGGAACTGGAAGGCGGGGTGAAGTCTTTCATCCGCCGCGCCGATTTGGCCCGCGACCGGGGCGACCAGCGCCCCGAGCGCTTCGGCAAGGGCGACAAGGTCGATGCCCTGGTCACCAGTGTGGACAAGGCCAGCCGCAAGGTCTCGCTCTCCATCAAGGCGCGCGAAATCTCGGAAGAGAAGGAAGCCGTCGAGCAATATGGTTCCTCGGACAGCGGCGCCAGCCTGGGCGACATTCTGGGCGCGGCCCTGAAGAAGAAGACGCCCAAGAAGAAGGGTGGCGACGAATAGTCCCTCCTGGACCGAAAGAAAAAGGCGCGGCGCAAGCCGCGCCTTTTTTGTGGACGGAACAGAATCGCTCTAACTTCGCTTTTTCCCTGTCATTGTTGAGGAGTTGCGTTATGGCGAAGAAAAGCAAATTGGCCCAGCGGGCCGCCGAATTGGAAGCCGCAGTCGCGGGGCTGTTCACCGGCGCGGCGGTTGTGCCTGCCAAGAAGAAGAAAAAGCGCCGCAAGGCCAAAAAGGCCAAGGTGGTGAAAGCCGCCAAATCGGTGACCAAAAAAGCGAAGAAGGTCGCCAAGAAGCTGGTCAAAAAGACCAAGAAAAAGGCCCGCAAAAAGACAAAGTAGCGCCGGCATTTTTCGCACTGCGATAGAAAAGGCGTCTTTTTGCAAAGGCGCCTTTTTCTTTGTCCTTTCCTTTGGGGGCGCCCCTTCAACCTTTGTAACGCTTCGGTACGGCAGCGAACTCTTCCCCGGATGTGTTAGGAATCCGGCGGGAGACGCGCGATGGTTTTGTTTTTCTTGTCCTATCTGGGCGGTGTGCTGACCATTCTCAGCCCCTGCATCCTGCCGGTATTGCCCTTTGTCTTCGCCCGTTCGGACCAGCCCTTTATCCGCTCCGGCCTACCGCTGCTCTTAGGGATGGCGGCCAGCTTTGCCGCCATTGCCACCCTGGCAACCGTGGGCGGCAGTTGGGCGGTCCATGCCAATCAGACCGGCCGCATCGCCGCCTTGGTGCTGTTGGCGGTGTTCGGCCTCACTTTGCTGGTGCCGCGACTGGCCGAGCGGTTGACGCGGCCCTTGGTGGGTTTGGGGTCGCGTCTATCCAACCGCGCCGGTGAAGCCGAAAAGGGCAGCATTGGCGCGTCGCTTCTTCTGGGTCTGGCCACGGGTCTGTTGTGGGCGCCCTGCGCCGGGCCGATCCTGGGCTTGATCCTGACTGGGGCCGCGATCAAGGGCGCCAGTGTTTCCACCACCTTGTTGTTGCTGGCTTATGCCCTGGGCGCGGCGACCTCGCTGGCGGCGGCGCTTTTGATCGGCGGGCGGGTTTTTTCCGCCATGAAACAATCGCTGGGCGCCGGCGAATGGATCCGCCGCGCGCTGGGTGCGGCCGTGCTGGCGGGCGTGGCTGCCATTGCGCTGGGCTTGGATACCGGGCTTCTCACCCGCCTGTCGCTCGCCCGCACCAATGGGCTGGAACAGTCGCTGCTGGAACGCGCCGCCCTGGCGCGCAAGACCCAAAGCGTGGCGGTTGCGGGCAGCGATCTGCCGGTGGAGGGCCTGCTGCCGGAGTTGAACGGCGCGGTGCTGTGGCTGAATTCGCCCCCGCTTACCCGCGAGGAATTGCGCGGCAAGGTGGTGCTGGTGGATTTCTGGACCTATAGCTGCATCAACTGTCTGCGCGCGCTGCCTTACGTCAAAGCCTGGGCGGAGAAATACCAGTCGCACGGCCTGGTGGTGATCGGGGTGCATGCGCCGGAATTCGCCTTCGAGAAAATTCCGGGCAATGTGCGCCGCGCCGTGCGCGATCTGGACGTGCGCTATCCGGTGGCTTTGGACAACAATCTGACGATCTGGCAGGCCTTCAACAACCAATATTGGCCGGCGCATTATTTCATCGATGCCCTGGGGCGCATCCGTCACCACCATTTCGGGGAAGGCGAATATGACCGCTCCGAGCAGGTGATCCGGCAATTGCTGCGTGAGGCTGGCCAGTCCCGCCTGCCGGGCGGCATGGTGGAGCCGCGCGCAAGCGGGGTAGAGGCCCAGGCGACCCCGCCGGACCCCGACCGTTCCCCGGAAACCTATCTGGGCTATGCAAGAGGCGAGAATTTCGCTTCCGGCGCCGCGCATGCCGATGTGGCGACCCTCTATGAGACACCTCATCGGCTGCAAACGAACCAATGGGGTTTCACCGGGCGCTGGATCATCGGCGCGGAAAAATCATCCCTGGCGGCGCCGGGCGGCAAGATCACCATGCGCTTTCATGCGCGCGACCTGCACCTGGTTTTGGGGCCGGGCGAAAACGGCAAG
>DATEEB010000048.1:0-3991 GCA_035281345.1 Rhizomicrobium sp.
GCGCTGGCAGGTGGGCGAGACGCCGATGGTGCCCACTCCGCCCGACAGCTATACGCTGGGTTCGTCCGCCATCACGCCCGCGCTCGCGCCGTTGCTGGCTGGGGCGCGGC
Source organism: Rhizomicrobium sp. (assembly GCA_035281345.1). Classification (GTDB taxonomy): domain Bacteria; phylum Pseudomonadota; class Alphaproteobacteria; order Micropepsales; family Micropepsaceae; genus Rhizomicrobium. Next base: position 111 of record DATEEB010000048.1, read on the forward strand.
GGCCGCCAGAGCAGACGGTCGATCTGGAACCCGGCACGCTGCTGTATGTGCCGCGCGGTACGGTGCATCACACCGGGGCGGGGGAACCCAGCTGGTCGCTCAATCTGAGCTACTGCCCAGCCATGTGGCTGGACGTGCTGCGGGTGGGGCTAAAGGAGCAGCTGGCCGCTTCGCCGCGCTGGCGCGGCACCGTGACCGGCGCGGGCGGCGATCCCGCCGCGCGGGACGCCAACCCCTTGCCGGAGCTGCTGGCGGAATTGCGTGCGCTGCTCGACGATCCCGGGGAAGCCGAGGCGCTCACCCGCGTGTTCCTCGACCGGCCGAACGGGTGAGAGGGCGGGTGAGACGATGCGGATGCTGATGAGGATCACCCTCCCCGCCGAGACGGCAAATGCCGTCCTGGCCACGCCGGGTCTTCCAGCCCAATGGGGAGCCCTGCTCAAGCGCATCGGTGCGCTGGCCACCCGTCCGCAGGAGCAGGGGCGTATCCAGCATGTGCTGCTCGATACCGATCCCAGTCAGATCACGACTATCGCCGAAGCGGTGTTCCGCCTTTGGGGCGTCAAGCCGGAATTCCTGCCGGAGATCGTGCCGCCGCCCTATTACGGCTGGAGGGGTTATTAGAGTCTCAACGCTTAGTTCGAATGGACGGCATAGGTGTATGTGTATGTCCATTTTTGCTCGCTCCCAGGAGCAACATTGATGGCGATATAAGGTTCCACCGACTGCACGCGATCGAGCGAAAAGATGCTCACACGGGTTATGGGACGATCGCCCTGGACCCGGACGCTCGCTCCGCCGCCCGCGACGGTGAAATCATAATCTGCGGCGCTATTGCCGAAGCCGGTCACTCGGAAGGAGATGCGTTCTTTGTTCGCCATAGGCCTGAGATAGGTCAGAGCGTTGGCTTGAATGCGCAAAAGGTCGGCGGGCGGCGGATTGGCAGCGATGGGCGCAAAGGGAAAGGTCACGGTCACGCCGCCATTGCCCGATACGAGCCGCAGGAAGTTATGGTCATACACGGATGTGGTGATGACTTTTTTTCCGGTATTGCGCAGCCGGTGGGTGATCGATAGTTGCGGCTTTCCCGGCACGAGGCGGAGGGTTTTTTCATAAACATAGCCGTAACCGACGCCGGCCAAACTTTGGGTGAAGGTCACGCCGGTCTTGGTGACACGCGTTGTGCGCTCGCCCGCATCCAAAATGCGGTAATGCCGGTAATGGTCGTACGGCTGGGTATCGGGCTGGTACAGCACGCCGACGCCGGGTTTGATGAACGGGCCGGGCCTGGACTCAAAGTCCAGCGGCGCGAATTCCTCCACCGGTCCGCTGATCGCACTGTCGGGACCGGCAACGATATCCTCGCCAACATAGGTATAGTCCAGGACCTCGGGGGCTGTTTTCTCAAACCAAGGCCCGTAAAATTCGCGCCCGTTTACCTTCAAGCTGGTGACCACGCCGGCCTGGTCGAAACGTGTGCCGTTATAAAAGCCGCGCGCCGCATCGATGCGCGCGATACGGGCGATGATCAGCCCATTGCCAATCACGATATCCGGCGCCGAGGCCAGCAGATCGCTCACCGGTGCGCTGGTGGCCGGCGGCGGTTGTACAGGCTGAGCCAGCGCCGATGGCAATGCCAATGGAAATGAAAGACTCAGCGAAACAATCAAGTGCCATGCGGCAATAGCTGGTTTCATTGTCTGTTCCCTTTAATGCCATTTGCAGGCTCGTTTTAGACCGCTTTCCCGTCGTTACGGGAATCCGTTTCTTCGATCTCTTTTCCCCGATTCGGCACCACCGCGCATGAAAAACGCCGCCGGCGATGAACCGGCGGCGTTTTTCTTTGTCTTGCGGACGCGGTTAGCGCGCGTGCGCTGGCAGCAAAATACCGCGGCCATGCAGATGGCCGTGATGCAGATCGTCCATCGCCTGGTTGAAGTCTTCCAGCGCATAGGTCTGGGTGTGCAGCTTGACCTTGCCTTGCGCCGTCAGCGTCATCAGCTCGGCCAGGTCGTTGTAAGTACCGACCAGGTTGCCGACAAAATTGATCTCGGTGGAGATCATGTCGATCGCCGGCGCCGTGATGGTACCGCCATAGCCGATGACATAGTAAGTGCCGGCGCGGCGCAGCATGGCGACGCCGTCCGCGATGGCGGTGCCTTCACCCACAAAGTCGATCACCGCCTCGCAGCCAAAGCCGTTGGTGATATCCTTGATCTTCTGGATATGCTTGCCGTCCGCCAGCACGGTGATGTCCGCGCCGCTTTCCTTGGCCACCTTCAGGGCGCCTTCGGAGCGGTCCACCACGATGATGGTGGCCGCGGTCAGGCACTTCAGCGACTGGATGCCGATATGACCCAGGCCGCCTGCGCCGATCACCACGGCAAAGGTGCCGGGGTAGAGCAGGGGAACGGCCTTCTTGACGGCGTGGTAGGCGGTCAGGCCCGCATCCGCCAGCGCAGCCACGTCGCGGGGCTGGATGATCGGATCGAGCTTGACCACCGCGCGCGCGCCGGTCTTGAGGAAGTCGGCCATGCCGCCATCGACATTGATGCCGGGGAACGCACCCTGGAAGCAATGCATGTCGTCGCCGGCACGGCACGGACGGCACAACCCGCAGGTGACGAGCGGATGGACCATGACCGTGTCGCCGAGAGCGACATGGCTGACGGCGGAACCGATCGCATGCACCCACCCGCAATTCTCATGACCGAGCGTATAGGGCAGCGGGACGTTGGTCTTTTCCTTCCACTGGCCTTCGATGATGTGCAGGTCGGTGCGGCAAAGGCCCGCGCCGCCGATCTTGATGATCACATCATGCGGGTCGGTGATCTTGGGATCATCGACCTCGTCCAGCGTCGGCCGTCGGTCATAGGCATGCAGGCGTACTGCTTTCATGACTACTTCTTCTCCAGCGTGTAGCGCACGGTCTGCAGACGGATCAGGCCGTCGCGGAACACGAAGGTGTCGATGCCGTCACGAACGCGGGTGTGGGCGGATTCGGCTTCCCATTCCAGGAACAGGGTGTCGCCATCGAACATGGTGTTCAGCTTCCACTGGGCGTTCGGGACATCGGCAAGCAGCTTGGTGAAAGCCTTGCGGATGCCGTCATGGCCCTTGAGTATGCCATCAGGACTCATGAACACCGCATCGGTGGTGTAGTCGGTGACGATGCCTTCCAGGTCCCCGGCGCCGAGAACCGAACCATGATGGGCGAAGATTTCTTGGGGTGTGCGAGCCATTACCGTATCCTCCAGATGTTGTCGTGGTGCGCGTTTTTCATGTGGCGGCAGCCAATATGGATGCCACCGGTAGTACCGTCCGGTGTGTCAGTGTGGCCGAACCATAATGGGCCTTTTTGCCCACATCAAGGGCGCAGGACGGGGATTTCCGCGGGGATTGCGCGTCTGAAAATCCTATTGGAAACGGCCCTCGCTCTGTAACACCTCGATCCGGTAGCCATCGGGATCGGTGAGGAAGAAGAACTGGGCGAAGGGCTTGCCGTCATGCTGCATCGCCTTCAGATCGGTAGGCTTGAGGCCGGCCGCGACAAGACGCTTGTGCTCGGCCGCCAGATCGTCCACCGCCACGGCGAGATGGCCATAGGCGTTGCCCAGATCGTAGGGCTCGACCCGGCCCTTGTTGACGGTCAGCTCCAGCTCGAAGGGGCCGTCCTCGCTGCGCAGATACAATAAAGTGAAACTTTCATAATCCTTGCGCTCCACGACCTTCATGCCCAGCGCGGTGTCGTAGAAAGCGATGGCGCGGGCTTCGTCCAAGACGCGGATCATGCTGTGAATGGCTTTTGCCATGGCGATGCTCAACTCTGAGATTTTCGAGGGGGCAGTAGATATAGCATCACCCCCGCAGGGGCAATTTCA
>DATEEB010000049.1:0-2201 GCA_035281345.1 Rhizomicrobium sp.
CAAGATGGCCTGCAGGCGATGAAGTTGCAGGATCTCAAGAATAAAAAGCCCGCGGATCTGCTGGCTTTCGCCGAGGAATTGGAGATCGAGAACGCATCCTCCATGCGCAAGCAGGACATGCTGTTCGCCATCCTCAAGGAACTGGCCGAGCGCGAGGTCGAGATCACCGGCACCGGTGTGGTGGAAATCCTGCAGGACGGCTTTGGCTTTCTGCGCTCCCCGGAATCCAACTATCTGCCGGGTCCCGACGATATCTATGTTTCACCGTCCCAGATCCGCCGCTTTGGCCTTCGCACCGGCGATACCGCCGAAGGCCCGATCCGCGCCCCCAAGGAAGGCGAGCGTTACTTCGCCCTGCTCAAGGTCACCACCATCAATTTCGAGGACCCCGAGCAGATCAAGCACAAGGTCCATTTCGACAATCTGACGCCGCTTTATCCCACCAAGCCGCTGAAGATGGAGCTGGACGACCCCACCATCAAAGACAAGACCGGGCGGGTGATCGACATTGTGGCGCCGCAGGGCATGGGCCAGCGCGCGCTGATCACGGCGCCGCCGCGCACCGGCAAGACGGTGATCCTGCAGAATATCGCCAAGGCCATTGCCGCCAATCATCCTGACGCTTTCCTGATCGTGCTGTTGATCGACGAACGCCCCGAAGAAGTCACCGACATGCAGCGCACGGTGCGCGGCGAAGTGATCTCGTCCACCTTCGACGAGCCGGCGACGCGCCATGTGCAGGTCGCCGAAATGGTGATCGAAAAGGCCAAGCGCCTGGTCGAACATAAGCGCGATGTGATTATCCTTTTGGACTCCATCACCCGGTTGGGCCGCGCCTACAACACCGTCGTTCCCTCGTCCGGCAAGGTTTTGACCGGCGGCGTGGACGCCAACGCCCTGCAGCGCCCCAAGCGCTTCTTCGGCGCGGCGCGCAATATCGAGGAAGGAGGCTCGCTCACCATCATCGCCACGGCCTTGATCGATACCGGCAGCCGCATGGACGAAGTGATTTTCGAAGAGTTCAAGGGCACCGGCAACAGCGAAATCATCCTGGACCGCAAGGTTGCCGACAAGCGCGTGTTCCCGGCCATCGACATCATGCGCTCCGGCACCCGCAAGGACGAGCTGTTGGTCGAAAAGGGCACGCTGGCGAAAACCTATGTTCTGCGCCGTATCCTATCGCCCATGGGCACGGTGGATGCGATCGAGTTTCTGCTCGACAAGCTCAAGTCTGCCAAGAACAACGCCGACTTCTTTGAGTCGATGAATACCTGACGGTATTCATCGCTCGCCCTGACACAGATCGTGGGCGGACGTTGAAATTCGAGCGCCACATTTCGCAGCGCGACTCTCAGCATCCGACAGCTCCGGATGGGGCTAAGGAATAAGAATCGTCGCGCTCGTCGTCTGCTTAGACGTTAGGGCATCATGCGCCTGGGCGGCGTCTTTGAGAGCAAAGCGCTGATTGACGGCGACCTTGACCGCGCCAGAGGCAATCACCGCGAACAGATCGTCGGCGGTGTCCTGCAATTCTTTCGGCGTGCTGGTGTAATGTGCCAGCACGGGGCGGGTGACGAACAGCGAGCCCTTGGCCGCCAAAACCGACGGCGGGAAGGGATCCACCGGGCCGCTGGAATTGCCATAGGTCACCATGATGCCGCGCGGCGAGAGGCAATCCAGCCCCGCCATGAACGTGTCCTTGCCGATGGAGTCGTAAACCACCGGCACGCCCGTGCCGCCGGTCAACTCGCGCACCTGCTTTTCCCAGCCCGGCTCCTTGGTGCTCAGCACATGGTCGCAGCCATTGGCGCGCGCCAGCGCGACTTTCTGCGGCGAAGTTGTGGTGCCGATCACGGTAGCGCCCAGATGCTTGGCCCATTGGCAGGCGATCTGGCCGACGCCGCCCGCGGCGGCGTGAAACAGGATGGTCTCGCCCGCCGTCACTGGATGAATGCGCCGCAGAAGATATTGCGAGGTCATGCCCTTGAGCAGGATGGCGGCGGCGATTTCGTCGCTGACGCCGGCGGGCAGCATCACCAGCTTTTCCGCCGGCACATTGCTGGCATCCGCATAAGAACCAATCGCCCCGCCACAATAGCCCACGCGGTCGCCGATCTTGAAATGGGTGACGCCCTCGCCCAGCGCCGATACCGTGCCCGCCGCTTCCATACCCAAACCCGACGGCAACGGCAGCGGATAAA
>DATEEB010000050.1:0-4092 GCA_035281345.1 Rhizomicrobium sp.
GCGGCCGCCAAGGACAATTTCTACATTATCCTGACCAACCAGCCCGGCGCGGCCTCCTGGCCGATCACCGCCGCCACCTATATCCTGGTCTACAAGAACCCCGGCGATCAGGCCGCTACGGCCAACGCGCTGAAGTTCTTCAGCTGGGGCTTTGAGCAGGGCGACCAGTTGGCGCTGGGCCTGGACTATGTGCCGTTGCCGGACGTTGCCGTGAAGGCGATCCAAGCCAGTTGGAAAGGTATTCAGGGTTCCGGCATGTAAGGCGAGCTCTTAGCATGAGCGGAGAAGGGGCGGCTTTCGGGCCGCCCTTTTTCTTTGCGCGACTCATTGGTTGGCACGGCGGCAAGCCGCACAAGATGAGCGGTTTCTTTTAGGAATCGGTCTGCCTTTTTCGGATCATGGCGAAGGCGGTTCGCGCTCCTTTCTCACACACACCAATTGGGGGCCGACAGACAGCGATTGGACCGAAGGCAATCTTCAGGGGGAACATTCAGACCATCTGCGCTGCCGTATCGTCAGAACGTGCCCAGTGTCCCCATTCAAGGCTGATCTGGAACTTTTCGGAACTGCAAAAGAAATTAAAATAGGGCGGCCCTCAAGATTCGCGGAACGGAATCAACTGCTTGCCGTTCCCCAAAACAGTTAACACCAAAGGTCGACTATTGTGGACTCTGCAGACAATCACGAAGGCCCGGAACATTATCGGGAACGGGCAGCGGATATGCTCAGAATGGCCGACGCGGCGCACACCGACGCCGTGAAGCTATTTTGTCTGCAGTTGGCTGCGTCCTGGAACAGCTTGGCTGAGCAAGCGGAAAAAACCGACGCGGTTCAACTTGCCTTTCTGTCGCCTGCGGAACAGGTTCCCGGCCGGCCGGAGCAGAGATAACGGTAAGTCGCGGCATCAGTGCCGCGAGCGCTGCCGCACTATGCGTTCAACCCGCGCTTGTGCCGTCTTCAAAAAAATAGCGCAGAAAAATCGAGTCGCCACCCTATCTGGTGCGCAGCTCGTAGCTTGGGGGTGCGGGTATCGGGAGATGGTTGGCCGCTACGGCTGCCGACGAATTGGACACCCCATGTCGTGTTTTGGACCATAGGCCCGTGTGACATTTCATGACGCACGGTATGAGCGGAGGTTTGCGGCACTTTGGCCACAGTTGCGCGCAGGTGGCGCGAACACAGTTTGGTGCGTGGTGTCGGCGGTGCTATCGCTGTTTTGCGCGTTGGCGCTATTTTTGGCTGCGCTGTTCAAATCGTCCGTACCCGGCAGGCCGGCCGTACCGGCACATTCAACCAGGCGTTGGGTGCCCGCCGACGATGAATCCACAGATACCTTTTGGGTTGGCAAATGGGAATTCTCTCATAGAATGCCATGCGCTGGTGTCGGCTTACTCTAACGATTTTCCTTTGATGTTTTATTTTCCGGCCTGTATTCGCGATGGTCTGGCTGATGATGCGGGACAAGCGTGACGGGCGGTTCAATTTCTGAACGACCAACAATAGAGTGGAGATGGTGAACGAAGATGAAAGTAGCATTCCTCGGCCTGGGCGTGATGGGCTATCCGATGGCGGGCCATCTGCAAAAAGGTGGCCATGCGGTAACGGTCTATAACCGTAGCGGCGCCAAGGCCAAGCAATGGGCGGCGGAGTATGGCGGCACGACCGCTGCGACCCCCGCGGAAGCCGCCAAGGATCAGGACATCGTTTTTTGCTGCGTGGGCCGTGATTCCGATTTGCGCGAGGTAACGCTGGGTGCGCAGGGCGCCTTCGATGCCATAAAGAAGGGTGGCCTGTTTGTGGACCACACCACGGCTTCCGCCAGTATTGCGCGCGAACTCGCCACAGAGGCGCAAAAGCGCGGATTCGATTTTGTGGACGCGCCGGTTTCAGGAGGCCAGGCAGGTGCGGTCAACGGCAAGTTGGGTATCATGTGCGGCGGCAGCGAAGCCGCCTATGCGCGCGCGGAACCGGTGATGGCGGTCTATACCAAGATGGCCAAGCGTCTGGGGCCGGCGGGTTCAGGTCAGTTGACCAAGATGGCCAACCAGATATGCATCGCCGGCACCGTGCAGGGCATGTCGGAGGCCTTCAGTCTGGCGCGCGCGGCGGGCTTGGACATTGAAGCGGTGGTGGAAGTGATTTCCAAAGGCGCGGCACAAAGCTGGCAGATGGAAAACCGCTACAAGACGATGAATGCGGGGGAGTATAATCACGGTTTTGCCGTGGAATGGATGCGCAAGGATTTGGGCATCGCCATGGAAGAAGCGCGCAAGCAGGGGGTCAGCTTGCCGGTAACGGCGTTGGTGGATCAATTCTACGCCGAAGTTGAGAATTTGGGGGGCAAGCGCTGGGACACGTCCGGCCTTTTCGTGCGCCAGGAGAGCGCGCGCAAGGGTAACAAGTCATAGGGGTTTGCGTGGTATGAGTAATGAACGGGATCACCCCGCTGCGCCCGCGGGGATGCCCAAGGGTGTTGGGGGACGCGGCTATCATCATGGCGATTTGCGCAATGGTTTGCTGGAAGCTGCGCGCGCCATTCTGGAGGAAGAGTCTCTTTCCGCCCTGACGCTGCGGGCGGTGGCGCGCAAAGCGGGCGTCAGCCATGCCGCGCCCTATCGTCATTTTCCCAACCACGAAGCGCTGCTGGTGGAGCTTTCCATCGAAGGCTTTGAGGACTTGCGCGAGTCGATCGCCGAGGCCGCCAAGGCGCCGGGACCGGAATCCGACAAGATCGCCAATATCGGGGCCGCTTATATGCGGTTTGTCGCGCAGCGCCCGGCCTTGGCGCGGCTGATGTTCGGCGGGCAACTTGCCAATCGCGGCCAGTTCCCGGCCCTGGGCTTAAAGGCGGACTCTATTGGCACCGAGATCGGGGATTCGCTGCACGACAATGCCCTGGGGCTTGCAGTGTGGGGCGCCATTCACGGCTTGGCCATGCTGGTGCTGGAGAATGTGATCGATCTGGGCCAGCGGCGCTCAGGCCTGCATGTGCTGCCCGCCCGCGCCGAGATCATCCTGCGCAGCCTGTTTTCCACCGCGCGCGAATAGTCAGCGGCGCAGCAGCCTTGCCGCTTCCACCGCGAAATAGGTCAGGATGCCGCTGGCGCCCGCGCGCTTGAATCCGGTCAAGCTTTCCAGCATGGCGCGCTCGCGGTCGAGCCAGCCTTTTTCGAACGCCGCCGACAGCATCGCATATTCGCCTGACACCTGATAGGCGAAGGTGGGTACGCCAAAACGCTCCTTCACCCGTCTTACCAAGTCCAGATAAGGCATGCCCGGCTTGACCATTACCATGTCGGCGCCTTCTGCCAGATCCAGCGCGACTTCGCGCAAGGCTTCGTCGCCATTGGCCGGATCCATCTGATAGCTGCGCTTGTCGCCGCTGAGCGCTTTGGCCGATCCCACCGCATCGCGGAACGGGCCGTAAAAAGCGCTGGCATATTTGGCCGCATAGGCCATCAGCAGGGTGTTGTGGTGTCCGGCTTGTTCCAATCCGTCGCGGATCGCGCCGATGCGGCCATCCATCATGTCCGATGGGGCGATGATGTCGCAGCCGGCGGCGACTTGCACCAGGCTTTGTTGCACCAAGATGTCCACGGTGGCGTCATTGTGCACATCGCCCTCGCGCACCACGCCGTCATGGCCGTGGCTGGTATAGGGATCCAGCGCCACGTCGCACAGCACCCCGATCTGAGGCACCGCCGACTTGATGGCGCGCACCGCGCGGCACACCAGATTGTCCGGGTTGACGGCCTCCCGTCCGTCTTCGGTTTTCAGCGCGGCGGGCGTTTGGGGAAACAGCGCGATCACCGGAATGCCGAGGCTCGCCGCTTCACGGGCGGCGTTCACCAGAAGATCCACCGACAACCGCTCCACACCGGGCATGGAAGCGATAGGCACGCGCTTGTTCACGCCTTCGATCACGAACACCGGCCAAATGAAATCGCACGCCGATAGCGTGGTCTCGGCGACCAGGCGGCGTGTCCAGTCGTGGCGGCGTAGGCGGCGCATGCGCAGGGCAGGGTAGCTACTCATACGGACTTTCTTTTTGGCCGCTCCGGCTGTCGCCCCCGTCTTGCCAATTCAGGCTGG
>DATEEB010000051.1:0-3209 GCA_035281345.1 Rhizomicrobium sp.
GCAATTTCCACAAGCGGCTTGCCTGGTTTGACACCGGTATAGAAATTGACCTGATTGACGTTCGGGCCATCGATCGTCCACAGAATATGGTCTGTCTTGATCTGGTTCCATTGCCTTTGCGGCATCACCGTGACGCCGTTACCGACCGCGACGGGTTTACCGTCTTCCACCAGAGTGACTTGTACGCAGCCGGCGGTCAGCAGGAGGGAACCCAGAACAGCCAGACGATTGAAGAATTTCATGTCACTGTCCTCACATCTGGGTCAGATAAAAGTCGATCATCGCTTTGTCGTTGGCATCTGGAGCCTTGGCCCGGTATTGGGTGAACGCGTCTTTTGCCGCCGCATTGTCTCCGGCTTTCATGGCCATCAAGCCAAGTCCGCGCCAGGCCTCCACGGGCGCGTCGGCACAGGCCAGCGCGCCGCGATAGGATACCTGTGCTGCGGCAGCATCGTTTTGAGCATTTCGCTTGCGATAGGATTCGCCCAGAAAATACTGAAAGATTCCGCGAGATGGAGCATTGGCGGCAAGCCGGCGGAACAAAACCACGCTTTCATCCGATTCTCCGCGGGCCAATTCGCCTTCGCTCCAGCGTATCAAGAAAGGGTCGGTCGCGGCCCGGTAAGAGTCGACATTGACGACCCAGTCGTTGCGCGTGCCTTCCAGTTCCTGGGCCCGCTTGGCCATGCCGGTCATCCGATCTTCCGGTACCGGATGGGTGGAAAAGAACAGCGCCTTGGAGCGGTTCGGATTGGCATTGGTCTCGTCGGCCGCATAGCGCCAAATCGCGGGCGCCTGGCGCGGGTCGTAGCCGTTGGCGATTGTGACATCAAAGCCACCTGTATCGGCGTCGCGCTCCTGTTCGCGGGAGTGGGCGAGAAGGCCGCCGACGGCGGCCAGGCCGGCCAGAGAGCCCAGCACGCCCACACCGGCTGCTGCAGTGGCGATATTCACAAACATCATCGCACCTGCGGTGTTCACCATCTTACGAAATTGATCCAGGGAATGGCGATGCAGATAGTGAGTCAGCTCATGTCCCAATATGAGGGCAAGCTGGGATTCATTTTCCATGCGCAGCAACAGGCCGGACCATACCACCATGGCGCCGTTGGGCATCATGTAGGCGTTGAATCCGGGTACCTCCATCACATAGACACGAATAGAGCCGCAATGCTCACCAGCCAGCTTGCACACTAGGTCGCGGACATATTTGTTCAATGCTTCGTCACGGATCAGCGCTGGCGAAACCTTGATCTCGGCCTCCGCCTTGTCGACCCGCATCCACAATCCCGCTTCGTCGCTTGACATGTCGGGGCTGTAGCCCGGAGGAGGCACAGCATAACCGGCGGCCTGTACTCCCCCCGACGAGAAAAGCAGGGACAATCCTACAGCGAGGGCCAGCGAACGTTTCACAAAGGCAGGCCGTCGAGCAGATTGTTGACAGAAGTCGCGGCGCCCTTCTCGGTCTTGAGGTTTCCGGTCGCGCTGATCAAGTGGTTGAACCACACGATACGACCCGTGCGCAGATCGACCAGAGATGCAAATCCGGTTTGCATCGCGCCCGTGGGCACTCCCAGCAGAAGCGCCGCCGCCATACGACTGCCGCTGGAATACGAATCGCGCACATACACAAACAATGCATAGTCGCCGTTATAATGCGTACGAAGCGACGCAACCCCCGGCCCCAGTGTCCAATCGAAATTGTTCTTTTTGGTGGGGAGATTGATCATCATGTTCTGCATCATGCTCAAGCCGACGGCACCGTGCAGCTTCACCAACTGCACTTCGCGCGGATCGGTGATGCTATCGACCGACGTTGTTTCTATGCCCTTTTTGGTTAGCAGGGCGGCGATGTCAGCCTTGATGAACCTTCTGGCGGTGGCAGTCCAATCCGCATGGGGCTGAGCGACACCGCCAAAGGTCAACTCACTCAGTTCCACGTCTGGATCGATGAGCAAGACCTTTTTGCCGTGTTCCGCAGTCCAGTTGATCGGGGCGCCTGTCGCAACATTGCTGGATGTATTGGCGCAAGCGCTCAACGTCACGCACAGCGCCATCAGCGCCAGAGTTTTTTGAAAATGCATAGGCCCCCGCCCGTTCCTGCCGGCAGAATTTCAACGCAACTGTTCTGGAAGTAAAGGGGATTAAACGGACGGCGCGGACGTTTCGTCGATTTGGGCCATTCTTTGAACCGACACATAGTCCGTCTTGCCGGTGGCCAAGACCGGAATGGCATCGACCAAGATAATCCGGCGCGGCAAGGCCAATTCTGTGACACCGTGATTTTGCGCCCAGCCCACCATCTCCACCCGGCGCGCGTCCTGACAATTTGTCACCAGTACGATCTGCTCGCCCTTGCGCGCATCGGGCACGGCTATGGCGGCATGGGCATTGTCGGGCCACAAGGCGGCCGCGATATTCTCCACCACCGCAAGCGACACCGCTTCGCCGCCGATCTTGGCGAAACGTTTGAGCCGGCCGCGAATGGAAAGAAATCCGTCTTCGTCGATCGCGACGATATCGCCGGTATTGTGCCAGCCGTCCGGCGGCGGCACGATTTTTCCCGGCGCATCGGGCTTGAGATAGCCCAGCATCACATTGGGCCCCTTCACATGGAGCTGGCCCGCGCCGGAAATGCCCTCCACCGGTTCCAGCCGCGCTTGCATGCCCGCCAGCATCTTGCCCACTGTGCCGGGATGATTGGCTTCCGGTTGATTGGCAGCGATCACGGGGGCCGTTTCCGTGACGCCATAGCCTTCCAACAGGGTGACGGAGGATTTTTTGCGCAAGAAGGCGCGGGTCTCATCGCGCAGCCGTTCCGCGCCCAACACTGCCATGCGCAAACTGCCCAGATCGCCCGGCTCGCTGGCACGGGCATATTGGTTGATGAAGGTGTCGGTGGAGATCAGGATGGTGGCACCGTGCTGGCGGATGCGGCGCACGATCTCCTTGGGCTGCAGCGGTGTGGGATGGCACACCGTCTTGATCCCGATCATCAGCGGCAACAGGGTTCCGACTGTCAGTCCGAAGGAATGGAAAACGGGCAGGGGATTGAACAGCACGTCACGCGCATAAAAATCGAAATGGGCGCGGGCCTGGGCCGTGTTGGTCAGAAGATTTTCATGGCTCAACGCCACGCCCTTGGGCTCGCCTTCCGTGCCTGAGGTAAAAAGAATAACCGCCGGCCCCGACGGATCGGGCTTTGCCGC
>DATEEB010000052.1:0-3834 GCA_035281345.1 Rhizomicrobium sp.
ATCTTCGGCCATCGAGATCGGCCAAGCCAGTCAGGTGATGACCAGCCTTTTGGCGTCGCGTAGCTGGCTGTCCAATTCCTTTCTCAATGAAGTGGGCGTCAAATTCGCCGCCCTGGACGATCATTTGCAGGGCAGCCTGAATTGGTATGTCCAAAACCGGACCCAGTTGGTGGTGGGGGGCGGCGTCACCAATGTCGTGGGTACAAGGGCCAAGGGTGCAGAATTGGAATTGCGCTATGTCGCAACCCCCAATCTCAGTTTCACCTTGGCCGGGGGCCTGCAGCACACCACCATCAAGGGTCCCGATCACAGTTTTTCTTATGTCCCCGCCCGCACCTATGGGATTGCGCCACAGGACGGCTTCGGCGGCAGCTATGTGACGTTCGATTTTTCAACCCTGCCGGGGCGCAGCGGCGACTATGAAAACACATTGCTGCCGCACGCGGTGATCAGCCCCTATGTCACCTGGACCAGTGATGCCGGGTCCTGGGGCGTTTGGGGCGCCACCTTCGGCGGCAGCTATGTCGGCGCGACGCGCCAGACCGTGCCCAATCCGATCCATTATCCTTCTTATGTGGTGCTGAACGCGTCGGGTTTTGTGCAATGGGATGTGTGGGAAGCCGGCCTGAACATCAACAACCTGGGCGACGCGCGTTATTTCACGCCGGGCGCCGACACTTATGCCAATCTCAGTGCTTTGCCGGGCGTGGGCCGCACCTGGAAAGTCACATTTAAAAGGCTTTTTTAGGCAAGCGGTTGTTCTAAAGCGGGCGCGCACGTTAGGCTCGCGCCGCGATGAAAACCGCTGCGCTTTCTTTCTTGTGTTTGCTTGTGCCGTTTGCGGCGTCGGCCGCCGATCATGCCTGGGTCCAGGCGGTCGCCGGCGGGTTTGAGGCGCGGCTGGCGACCGATGCCGGCGTCTGTCCCATCCTCACGACCGACCAGGGTGACATATCCATGACAGTGCGGGCGGCCGCCAGCACGGATTTTCCCCTCGTATGCGCTGCCCCAATTCCCCAAAACACATCGCGCGCCAGTATCGCGGACAGGGCCTTGCCGCTGCCGGTGGCGCAGCCTCAGCGCATCCTGGTGCTGGGCGATACCGGCTGCCGCATCAAAGGATCGGCGCTGCAAGCCTGCAACGATCCGCGCGCCTGGCCCTTTGCGCAATTGGCGGCGGCGGCGGCCCAGTTAAAGCCAGATATGGTGATCCATGTCGGCGACTATCATTATCGCGAGAGCCCTTGTCCGCCGGGCAATCAAGGCTGCGCGGGATCGCCCTGGGGCGATAACTGGGCGACTTGGCAAGCGGATTTTTACGATCCCGCCGCGCCGCTTCTGGCGGCAGCCCCCATGGTGCTGGTACGCGGCAATCATGAAGACTGCAATCGTGCCGGTGCGGGATGGCTCAGGCTACAAGGTCCGTCCGCCTTCGATCCGGCCGCACCCTGTGTCCCGCATCTGCCGCCTTACACCGTGGACCTGGGGAGCGTGCGGCTGGCGGTGATGGATGATGCCACGGCGCAAGAGACCAGTTTGGATCGCGGCGCTTCGCCGGTCTATGCGGCGGAGTTGATGGGGTTGGCGTCGATTCCCGGTCCGGTTTGGTTTTTGCACCATCGCCCCATCTGGGCGGCGATCAGCGGGCCCCTGGGCATTCCCATTGGCGGTAATCTGGCTCTGATTGATGCGGTGCGGCTGGCGGGCCTATCGGGGAGTCCGGCTATTGCGCCCAATGTCGAGCTGATGCTGTCGGGACACATCCACTCTTTCCAAGCGATCAATTACAGCCAGGCCGTGCCGCCCCAGATCGTGGCCGGCCATGGCGGTGACAATCTCCACGACACACCTGGCAATCTCAGAGGCGCGACATTTCAGGGTCGTTCCGGGGTGACCGTCGCCGACGGCTTGTCGGTGGGCGGGTTCGGTTTTTTGCTGATGACCAAAGAGGCGGACGGTTGGGCGATCGATCTTCACGATTCCGCCGGAACCAAGATGCGCAGCTGCCGCTTTGCGCCCGGTACGCCCGGACGGGTGGATTGCCCGGCGCAAAACTAGCGCCTTTTTGAATTGAAATGAACCTTTACACTCACCATGGGCGGGCTTGCCCCGCCCATCCAGGGTAGCAAATACCGTGTTTGCGGCTCTGGATGGCCGGCTCGGAGGCCGGCCATGGTGAGGATGAGGGAAGTATCCGCATCATCTCAATCCGAAATAGTTCTAGCGTTCGTTAGAGAAAATGGTCCCGTCACGGGGCTGGCGCGCCGCCGCATCGGTTTCCAGCATGGCGAGCAGCGCGGCGGTGGCAAAGCCATCGGCGGCCAGGGCCTTGGATTTTTGATACAGCCGTAGCGCGGCGCGGCTCCGGCGGCCCAACACGCCATCGGGTGTGCCGGGATCGAATCCCAGCTTTTGCAGATTGGTCTGAAATTGCATCCGTTCGTTGCGCGACAAGGCGCGTTCGCCCCGCGGCCATTCCTGCTTTACGGGACCCGCGCCCGCGATACGATCGGCCAAAAGGCCCACCGCCAGCGCATAGCTGGCGGCATTGTTGTATTTCAGGAGCACAGGGAAATTGGCAAACACCAAGAAGGCGGGACCGCGCGCGCCCGCGGGCAGATAGATGGCGGCATCTTCATCGGATGCCGGAAGCGCTGAACCATCCACCATCGTCACGCGCTGCGCCTGCCACTGCGAAATCGGTTTGCGGGTTTCGGTGTCGGCCTCTTCATAGGCAAAACCATCCGGCAATTTGACTTCGTAGCCCCAAGATTTTCCCGGTTGCCAGCCCTGCTGGGCGAGCAAACGCGCCGCCGATGCCAGGGCATCCGGCACAGACCGCCACAGATCAATGCGGCCGTCGCCATCGCCATCAATGGCATATTTCAGGAAGGTGGTGGGCGTGAACTGGGTTTGCCCGAAAGCGCCCGCCCAACTCGCCGTCATTTGGCTGACCGCATAGTTCTGCTGCTGATAGATCTGCAGCGCCGCGAAGAATTCCGGCTTGGCGAAAGCGGTGCGCGGCCCGTCATAGGCCAGGGTTGCCAAAGCGGTGAACAGGTTGAAGCTGCCCGTATCGGCGCCATAGTCGGTCTCCATGCCCCAAACGGCCATCAGGATTTCGGCAGGCACCCCGCTTTGGGCCGCGATGGGTTCCAGCACGTCCGCATGACGTGTGCGCAGGAAGCGCCCATCCGCGATCCGCCGTTCTGACACGGTAGTGTCCAGATAACTCCAGACCGGTTTGGTGAATTCCGGCTGGTTGGCATTCATGCCCAGAATGCGCGCGTCAGGCGCGATCCCTGCCGTGGCGCTATCGAAGGTCGCCCCGCTGATGCCTTGCGCCAAGGCCGTTACGCGTGCCTCAGCCAAAAAAGCGTCGAATTTGGCGTCACCGGAACTGGGCCGGGCCGGCGGCGGAGCAACCGGGGCGGCCGGGACGGGAAACGGGCGGGGAGGTGCTTTTCTGGGCGGGGCGCTGGCACAAGCCGCCGCCGCCAGGACCAAAGCCAGGGCGGCAAGACAAGCCAGGGTGCGGGTGGCGCGCGTCATCCTGTCAGAATACCCCATTTCGATGATTTTTGGCGGAAAAGCTGGCTTTTTTACGCGGGTGCGCGGGTTGACAGGGGTGGGTCCCTTGCATAGTTTCCGCGCCTCTCGCGGTACACGGCCATCTGGGCCGAGCTTTGTTTAATTGCGGCCCTCCGGGCCGAGGGTCCAAAAGGCAGTGTCATGAAGGTTCGCAACTCCCTCCGGTCGCTCAAGAAGCGTGACAAGGACTGCCGCGTCATCCGCCGCAAGGGTCGCGTCTACGTGATCAACAAGAAGAATCCG
>DATEEB010000053.1:0-6247 GCA_035281345.1 Rhizomicrobium sp.
CAGTCCATCTCGGCATCAAGCAGGTGCAATCGGCCTTGGCCAGTTTTCGCTGGTATGTGGACATTCCATGATCAACCTAAGGGAGCCAGCAGCATATGGGCATCGAATTTTGCATTTGGTGGTGGCAACTGTACCGGCAGAAGATGGAACAAAAGCGCCGCCAGCCGGCCGAAACGCAGGCACAGCAATCGTTGAGCATTCCGCGAAAGCCGAATGCAGCTGAGAATGCGCAGCCCATGCGTTAGCGGTCTCGCGCCCGCCGTCACGCCAGGTCCCTCGCCTTGGGTACAAAGCCCGGCATGGGACGGTATGTGGATCCTCAGCGCGCTGTGGCTTGCGCCGCTGGCTCTATTGCTGGCCGCCGGCCGTCCCGATCCAGAATCTGGCCCCCTGGACACACTCTATTTTGCCATCACCGCGCTGTTCTGGATCGGTCATCGTTTGGGAAGCGCCTGGCTGGCCTATGCCACGGAAGCCTACCGGCCGCTGCTGCGCGCCGCACCGGTACGATTTCTTTTCCTTCCCTTTCTGGTCACCGCGGCTTGTTTCGCCATTCTCTTGCCCGCCGACACAGCATTGCCCTTCACGCGCACCGAACGCTTTATCTTTCTTGCGCTGCTGGACTATGCCGCTTCGACCTATCATTTTGGGGCGCAGCATTTCGGCGTCCTCTCACTCTACCGGGCAAGAGCCGGACAGGCTGCCGATCCCGGAATGCGTCGGCGGGACCGGCTGTTCGGCCTCGGCGTGGGCGGGGTACTGGTCTTTCTGGCGGACGCGCTTGTAGGAGCCGCCGCCTATCAGAAACTCTGGCTCGACCGCTGGATTCCAGCCTGGTTTGCACCCGCCCTGGAGCCGATCCGCGACGGCGCCACACTGCTATTGTGTGCGGCGACCGCCGCTATGCTGACAGCCGAGTTGCGCGCACAGCATCGATCATTACCCCGGATCCTGTACATCCTCGGGCTGGCGCTGATGGTCCTCATCGCCCTGCAGACGCGAAGCCTTTTTCTTTTTGTGGTCATCTGGACTTCACAGCACTGGATCGTGGCATCTGGCCTCACCAGCCGGGTGCCACGGCTTGAGCCTTCACCGGCCAAAGGACGCCTACGACGCGCCTTTCATGCGCTGAATTCTCGCGGCTGGGCGCTGATGCTGCTGGTCATGCTGGTCTCGATCCTTTTTCTTCCCTTGTTCGAAGTGGAAGCGAACTGGCCGGACACCTCACTATACTATAGCGACCGCATTTTTGGTCATATCGCGGCGGCCTTGCGGACATCATCCCTTGTTCCAGCTCTGCTGGCCCTGGGCTTTGCAAGCGGGTTTGTTCATTACATGCTTGATCGCAGCGTTTACCGCCTTTCGGATCCCCAGGTCCGTTTGGCGGCGCGTGGGCTCTGGTGCGCATAAAGACGCCAATCGATCCGATCTATCGGTCCTTGGTCCAATGGCGATGCGCCTTGCTCACCTGCAGAATACTGCTTTGCAAGAGCGAGAGTTCATCATGGAGCGCACCAACATTCCGCGTTTTTTCCTTCACTTTTTTCTGATTGGCGCGATGTTCGGCATTTTTCTTTTCCCGGCCCTTGGCCAGACTCCGGTACAAACCAGTTCCACCCCTGCATCCGCCGCCGCCGCGCCGGGACAATTTGAGGCCCTTGCCGCACCCATCGCGCTCTATCCGGATCAGTTGCTGGCGAAAATACTGATCGCATCCACCTACCCCATGGAGATTGTCGAGGCCGCGCGCTGGCGCCAGCAGAACAAGAGCCTCAGCGGGACCGCCCTGGACAGCGCGCTGGCCAGCCAAACCTGGGACGATAGCGTCAAGGATCTTACACGCGTGCCCGATGTGCTTGACATGATGGACAAGCAAATAAGCTGGACACAGCAGCTGGGCGATGCGGTCCTTTCCGACCAGGCGGGGATGCTCAAAGCGGTCCAACGGTTGCGTGCCAAGGCGCAATCAAATGGCACATTGACCGACACCGCGCAGCAGAAAGTGGTCACCGAGAACCAGACCATCATCATCCAACCCGCCGAGCCGGAGAAGGTCTATGTCCCATACTATGACTCGTCATCCATCTACGGCCCATGGGACTATGGCTATCCGGCCTATTCCTGGCCTCCACCGTATGGATATGGCTATGGCGTCGGACTGGGCTTTGTCACGGGCGCCGTGATCGGCGCCGCCTTCTGGAACAACAACTGCAACTGGGGTGGCGGCAACCTGATGGTGAACAATTTCAACAACTTCAACAACATCAACAATATCCGCGGCGGTCAAAACTGGCGGCACGATGTCAATCACAGACGTGGCGCGAACTACGGCAACGCCCAACTGCGAGACCGTTATGGCCGTGGGACGCTGGCGGGCGCCGACGGGCGCCGCGAATTTCGCGGTTTCGACAATGCCGGCTTGGGCAACGGGATTGGTGACCGCAACGCGCTGGGCAATCGCGGCAGCATGGGGGATCGCGGCAGCATTGCCGATCGCGGCGGCCTCGGCAATCGGGGCAGCCTGGGCAGCAGTGGTGGTTTCGGAAGCGGCGCTCTTGGCAGCAATCGTGGTAGCTTTTCCAATACATCCTTCAACCGCAGTTTCGACGGCCTGGGGAGCGGCAGCCAGACAAGAAGCTTTGCCAGCCGTGGAAGCTCCTCGCTCGGAAGCGCCCGTTCGTCCGGATTCCGCAGCGCCGGCGGCGGCGGGTTCCGTGGCGGCGGCGGTGGCCGTGGCGGCGGCGGCAGAAGACGATAGATACGGGAGATTTCGACATGAACGGTTTACGTCACCTTCTTTTTTCCACCGTCATTGCGATAGGCATGGGTGCCGGTGTTGCCGCGGCCCAGCAAACGGCGGGTACCGTTTTTCCATCCGTGTCTGAAGGCGTGGACCGGTTTGTCGCGGCCGGGCGGGCCAAGGACATGGCGGCGCTGGACAAGATACTGGGCCAGGATGGTTATGACATTTTGCATTCCGGCGATGTTCAGGCCGACCGGAATGCCTTGGAACGATTCATCACCGCCTATGATGCGCGCCACAAACTTGTCCAAGACAGCCCCACGCGTTCCACGCTCGTGGTAGGCACGGATGATTGGCCGATGCCCATCCCCTTGGTGAAAGGGGCGAACGGTTGGAGCTTCGATGCCGCGGCGGGACGCGCGGAGTTGCTGGCCCGCCGCATCGGGCGCAATGAGCTGTCCACGATCCAAGCCTGCAAGGCGTTCGTGGACGCCCAGCGCGAATATGCCTCGACCGATCGCGGCGATGGGCTGCTGGACTATGCCCAACGCTTTATCAGCACACCAGGAAAACAGGATGGTCTTTACTGGCCCGCCAAGCCAGGCGAGCCCATGAGCCCCTTGGGTCCCCTGTTCGTCAAAGCGCAAGCCGCCGGCTACGCGCCACGCGCGAAGAACACACCGCAGCCGTTCAACGGCTATTACTTCCGCATTCTCACGGGCCAGGGACCGGCCGCCAAGGGCGGTGCCTACAACTATCTGGCTCACGGCAAACTAATGGGCGGCTTCGCCCTGATCGCCTCCCCGGCGACCTACGGCGTTTCCGGCGTGATGACCTTCATCGTCAACCAGGATGGCACTGTCTTTCAAAAAGATTTAGGGCCGAACACCGCCACCGCCGCGGCACAGATCAAAACCTTCGATCCGGGACCCGGTTGGAAAAAAGTATGACGTACCCGCGGCTGGCCATCCCGGCCGGCCTTGCGGGCTTTTCATCGGGAAAATTATTTGCCCAAGATTCCATCCAACCTTGCCAGCGCGCGGGCCGTAGCATCCTTAACGCAATTCGTATCTTGGACCGGCACATAGACGGAGCGTGGGAAACGGCGGTCAAGCTCCTCACAACCCTGCACCGCCGCCTCCTTGAGCCTTTGTCTCATAACATCGACATCGGCTTCCTTCGACAGATTAAGGTCAGCATAACTGACATTCTGCTCAACGCTGATCCGTCCGATCTGCATCTGTTTAGACAGTGAGCGCGTCAACACCTGCTGGCGAATGGTATAGGGACTCGTCACCGTCACCTTTTCATCGGATACGGCGGCGGCCAAAACCGAAACCGAGCCGGGGCCAATGGTCCCCAGGTTCAGAACAAATAGCATTCCGCAAAAACCGCGCAGCGTTTTGGTCATCCTTACCTCCAATCTTGCCGTTTCCAGCCGGGCTTGCTTCAATGTCACGTCAGCTGCCTGGCACACTTGGAACGCCCGAGTTTGGAAGTCTGTCCGGTACCGCGTAGTTAGCCATTGGTCCAACTCGACCGGGCGAAAATCGAGCCGTTGAATTGAAGAAATGCTCGACGCAACCGGCTTTATTTTCCAGGCCCACAGCAAAACGAGAGAGGCACTCGAATGATGCCGGCATTGTAATGATGGACTAGCTGTTTCTTCGTCCCATCCGGACCCAACAGGATAACTGCCATTGTTGAATGAACGATATTGGATCGGTTGCCCAGGTATCGATATGGCAAGTGCGGTGCTCACATGATCGAGGGCTGGGAGGATATGAACGATGTGGAGCGGCGTGATGCCATTTGGGGGTTGCGCGACGGCAGCGCATCGCACATGAACAGGCTACGCCGCGAAATGTTTGAGGGTATCAAGGCTTTTCTCCGCGACGGCCGGCGGTATGCCAGCCTGATCAAGCCTATGCCGGAATCCAATATTGTGGATTTGAGCGATTACTCCGTGGCACTCCCACTCAATTCATTGCGGACAGGGGACGCGCGCAATTGATGCCTATGCGTTTCCAGCGGCATGCTCCAACACTACCGCCACAAAGAGTGCGCTGAACACTATGATCCTGCGGCGGCGACCAACTTGACCAACTGCAAGGCCACTCGCATCCAGCTGAACTAACGCGCCGCCGCGGTCACCGCTCCATTCAACAGCTCCTTTGCGTAGGAGAGCTGAAAGTCGTCATAGGTCTTTCCCACAGCCGGCTTGATTGGGGTCGCGTCGGCCTGCCTGGCGGGCGCGTCCTCCCCTGGCAGGTGCTTGCGCAGATTGGCCTCCTTGGACACAGCGGCCTCATCGCCTTGTGCCACTTGGATATCCGGGGTGATGCCCTGGGCCTGAATGGAATGGCCCGACGGGGTATAATAGCGCCCGGTGGTCAGATGCAGCGCGCCGAGCCCCACGCCCAATGGAATGTTGGTCTGCACCGAGCCCTTGCCGTAGCTAGTCATGCCGATGATGGTGGCGCGCTTGTTGTCCTGCAGCGCGCCCGAAACGATTTCCGCGGCGCTTGCCGTGCCGCCGTTGATCAGGACGACGATCGGCCTGCCATCGGTGATGTCACCGTCCTTGGCGCTGTAGCGCTGGATATTTTCCGCACGCCGACCGCGGATCGAGACGATTTCGCCGGCCTCAAGCAGGTCATCCGACAGCCGGACCGCTTGATTGACCAGCCCGCCGGGATTGTCGCGCAAGTCCAGCACATAGCCTTTCAGAGCCGGGCCCATCTGCTTCTTGAGATCCCGCACCGCTTTCTCGAACCCTTCGCCGGTTTTTTCATTGAATCCCGGAACACGCACATAAGCGATGTTACGCTCGCGGCGCCAGGTGACCGCATCCACGGAAACGATGGCGCGCACCAGGGATACGTCAAACGGTTTCTTCTCGCCTTCGCGCAGAATAGTAAGGGCGACGCTGCTGCCTACGGGACCGCGCATCTTGTCGATGGCTTCGTTGAAGTCCGTGCCATCGACGGACACGCCGTCGATCGCCGAAATCCTGTCGTCGGCCTTTATGCCAGCCTTGGCCCCGGGCGCGCCGTCCTTGGGCGATACCACTTTGATCAACCCGCCATCCGGCTCCATCACCAGGCCGACACCACCGAACTCGCCCTTGGTGGTGGTCAGCGCATTGCTATAGGATTTGGCGTCCAGATAACTGGAATGGGGATCAAGGCCGGACACCATGCCCTGAATAGCACCATCGATCAGCTCGCTGTCCTCGATGGGCCGCACATAGCTGGCGCGCACCCGCGCCATGGCCTGCTGGAATAAACTTAACTGGCCACTGGCCGGCACGACGTTGACGGTCTTGGCTTGATTTTCAGCCGTGACCTGATTTGCATCCTGGGGCGGATTTACGTCCTTGTTCCCGGGCAGCCCGGCACATCCCGTGACAAGGCCGCTCATCAGAAAAACGCTCGCTAACGCAGATTTTTTCATGTCCTGTTTGCTCCCCGCAAGGCGCGCGCTACGCGTCCCCACAAGCGA
>DATEEB010000054.1:0-14684 GCA_035281345.1 Rhizomicrobium sp.
ATGGACTGCGCGAGTGAGAGGAGCGGTGGCCGAAGGCCACGAAACCGTTCAGTGAACGGTTTCGAGCGACGAGCGCCGCGAGCTTGGGCGAGCGGCTGCGCGGAAACCGTACAAACCAGGCAACTTGCGGGGGCGGGCCGCGCTCCGCTATCTTCCCCGCCAACCACACAAACGCCCGATTCCGCTGTGATTTTGCGGCCTCGAAGCGACCATGCCGGAGCCTCTATGCGTAAATTTTTGGGAATCTTCACCGCTTTTGGCGTCAGCCTGGCCACGCCGTTACCGGCGGCGGCCGAGCCCGCCTTGTTGCTGGGGGTGTTCGGCAACTGGACGGCCTATTCCTCGGGGTCCGGTTCCGAGATGACCTGTTTTGCCTTGTCCCGCCCGCGCGCCACCCGGCCCAAGACCGCCAAGCGCGGCGCGATCTTCCTGATGGTTTCCGATTGGCCTGCCCGCAAGATCAAGGCCGAGCCCCAGATCGTGTACGGCTATCAGGGCAAGGAAGGCGGCGCGGCGGCGTTGGGCGTCGGCGGCGATAAGTTCACCTTCTTCATCAAGAACACCGGCAAGGAAGGCAGCGCCTGGCTGCAGCAGCTTGGCGAAAATCCGCGCCTGATCGCCGCCATGCAGGACGGCGTGTCGGCGGTGGCCAGCGGCATTTCCCAGCGCGGCACCAAGACCAGCGATACTTACAGCTTGGCGGGCTTCAACGATGCCCTGGCCAAGATTCACGCCGTCTGCCAGATGTGATGGAGACCAAGGCCTCCCTGATCGGTCTGGATCGCGCGGCGCTGAAGACGGCGTTGCGCGCGGGCGGGGTGCCGGAAAAATCTCTTCCCATGCGGGTGAACCAGTTGTGGAACTGGATCTATGTTCATGGCGCGCGTGATTTCGCGGCGATGAGCAATCTGGCCAAGGATTTCCGCGGCCTTTTGGAAAATTCTTTCACCCTGGCGCGCCCCGAAATCGTCACGGCGCAGGTTTCGGAAGACGGCACCCGCAAATGGCTGCTGAAGACGGGGCAAGGGATCGAATTTGAGACCGTCTATATTCCGGAAAGCGATCGCGGGACCCTGTGCGTGTCCTCCCAGGTGGGCTGCACCTTGACCTGCCGCTTTTGTCACACCGGCACCCAGAAGCTGGTGCGTAACCTGAACCCCGACGAGATTTTGGGCCAACTGCTGATCGCCAAGGATGCGCTGGACGATTGGCCGTCAACTGTACCCAATCGCAAGGTCACCAACATCGTGATGATGGGGATGGGCGAGCCGCTCTACAATTTCGACCATGTCAAGGCGGCGCTGGCGATTGTGATGGACGGCGACGCGCTGGCGCTCAGCAAGCGCCGAGTGACGCTCTCCACAGCCGGCGTGGTGCCGATGATCCCGCGCGCCGGGAACGAGATCGGCTCGTCGCTGGCAATCTCGCTGCATGCGGTGACGGACGAGATTCGCAACGAAATCGTGCCGATCAACAAGAAGTACCCCATTGCGGAACTGATTGAGGCCTGCCGCACTTATCCCGGCGCTTCCAATGCGCGGCGCATCACTTTCGAGTATGTGATGCTGAAAGGCGTGAACGATTCCCTCGCCGATGCGCGCGCCTTGGTGAAGCTGGTGGCGGGCATTCCCGCCAAGATCAATTTGATCCCCTTCAATCCCTGGCCGGGGGCTCCTTACGAATGTTCGGATTGGAGCCAAATCGAGAAATTCGCCGAAATCGTCAACCGCGCCGGCTATGCCTCGCCGGTCAGGACGCCGCGCGGACGCGACATCATGGCGGCCTGCGGCCAACTCAAGAGCGAGAGCGTCAAGCAGCGCGCATCGGAACGGCTGGCGGGCGAAAAACTGGCTGATATGCAGTCCGGCCAACTGGCCCGGATGCCGCACTGATGCAGAAGCTGCTGATCACGCTGGGCGTGGTCCTGGTGGCGGCGGGATTGTTGTGGCCGTACCTGTCGCGGCTGGGACTGGGCCGCTTGCCGGGCGACATCGTCCTGCAGGGCGAGCATGGCGGATTTTACTTCCCCATCGTCACTTGCATCCTGGTCAGCCTGATCCTGACCTTGGTTTTCTGGCTGGCAGGCAAGCTTTAGCGGGGGTGGATTTTGGGCCCTAAATCCCTATAGTCCCGGCGATTTCGAGGGAATTTCGACGTGGCCAAGAAAGACATCAAAAAGGTCGTGCTCGCCTATTCCGGCGGGCTGGACACGTCTGTCATTTTGAAGTGGCTGCAGACCGAGTATGGCGCCGAAGTCGTCACCTTCACCGCCGATCTGGGCCAGGGCGAGGAGATCGAGCCGGCGCGCCAGAAGGCCCTGACCCTGGGCATCAAGCCGGGCAACATCTTCATCGAGGATCTGCGCGAGGAATTCGTCCGCGATTTCGTCTTCCCCATGTTCCGCGCCAATGCGGTCTATGAAGGCGTCTATCTCTTGGGCACCTCCATCGCCCGGCCGCTGATCGCCAAGAAGCAGATCGAGATCGCCGAGGCGGTCGGGGCCGATGCGGTCTGTCACGGCGCCACCGGCAAGGGCAACGACCAGGTGCGTTTCGAGCTGGGCTATTATGCGCTGAAGCCCGACATCAAGGTGATCGCGCCCTGGCGGGAGTGGAACCTGACCAGCCGCACCAAGCTGTTGGAATTTGCCGAGGCCAACCAGATCCCCATCGCCAAGGACAAGCGCGGCGAGGCGCCCTTCTCGGTGGACGCCAATCTGTTGCACTCCTCCTCCGAAGGCAAAGTGCTGGAAGACCCGTCGCAAGAGGCGGACAGCATCGTCTATCAGCGCACCATTTCGCCCGAGGATGCGCCCGACAAGGCGACATATGTCGAGATCGGTTTCGAGAAGGGCGATGCGGTTTCCATCGACGGCGAAAAGCTATCGCCCGCCAGCCTGCTGGCCAAATTGAACGCGTTGGGCAAAGCCAATGGCATCGGCCGGCTAGACCTGGTGGAAAACCGCTTTGTCGGCATGAAGTCGCGCGGCGTCTATGAGACCCCCGGCGGCACCATTCTGCTCGCCGCCCATCGTGGCATCGAGAGCATCACCCTGGACCGGGGCGCGGCGCATTTGAAGGACGACATCATGCCCCGCTATGCGGCTCTGATTTACAACGGCTTCTGGTTTTCGCCCGAGCGCGAGATGCTGCAGGCCCTGATCGACAAGAGCCAGGAGTTCGTTAGCGGCACCGTGCGGCTGAAGCTCTACAAGGGCAATGTGGATGTGGTGGGCCGGTCGTCGCCTTATTCGCTCTACAGCGAGAAGCTGGTGACCTTCGAGGACGACCAGGGCGCCTATGACCAGAAGGACGCGGCGGGCTTCATCAAGCTCAATGCGCTCAGGCTTCGCACCCTGGCGATGCGCAAGCGCCAGAAGACCGACAAGGCGAAATAACGTCGTGCCGCGCGCGGGCCGCTTCGCCAATTGGCCGCCACGCGAGTCCTCCGTTTCCGCAGCGACCCTGGCGCGCGAGATGGCCGCGCTTGCCCAGGCCACGCTGTCGCCGCCACCTTTCCCGGAAAGCGTCGTGCGAGGCGATGGTCAGCCGGTTATCGTCATTCCCGGCTTCCTGGCGCCCGATATGTCCACTGCGCGCCTGCGCGAATTCCTGGAGCGGCAGAATTTCAGGCCTTATTCCTGGTCCGGTGGATTCAATATCGGTCCGATGCCCCAGGTCGTGCGCGCGATGGAGCGGCAGATCGGCGAGGTGACCGATGCGACGGGGAGGAAGGTTACCTTCGTAGCATCAGTCTTGGCGGAACGACGGCCCGCGGCTGACATCCGAAATATTTACGCGCCTCGATGCTCTACCGCGGAGGTGTGAGTCAGTGGTGGGGAAACCGCCGTAACGCATAGACCGGGAGCGCAATCAGTTCGCGGGGAATGGCGTAGAAATCCCTCAAGCTGAAAAAATGGGCGTGGGCGCCATGGACGATGGGGATGCCGGCCTTCTTGAACGCCAAGCGGGTGCGGGGGACGTGATAATATTGCGTGACGATCAGGGCGCTTTTCAATTTGTGATCGCGCATGATTTGTGCGGTGTTCAACGCGGTGGCTTCGGTTGTGTCGCCATGTTCGTCCAGCAGGATGGCTTTGCGGGGAATTTTGCCTTGGGCGGCGAGGTAACGAGCCATGACCTGCGCTTCGCTGAAGCCTTCTTTGCCGGTGCCGCCGCTGACCAAAATGCGGGCGCAAGCCCCTTGGCGGTACAAGGCCACGGCTTCATCCAGCCGCGCCTGGAGCCGTGCGGATGGCTGGCCGTCCGGCAAAACCTGAGAGCCCAGAACGACGGCCAGATCGCTGGGCTCAATATCGTCGTTGAGACCGGCCAGCGCGATCCCCAGCGAACCCAGGGCAGCCAGCCCTGCCAGCAGCAAGACCAGGAGGCAGGCACGCTTCAGCATGGGTGGGCAGAGGCCAGGCGGGTTGACCGGTCAGAACAGATCGGCCTTCGCCATGCTGCCGGGTCTGTTAGCACTGTCAGCAGGGCAATCGCGGTTCGTGCAACCCTTGAAGACATTGTCACAACCAACTGAAATAACCTCAGATTTTTAGATGTCCACAGCCGCATAGAGCGCGTTGTCCTGGATGAATTCCCGCCGAGGTTCGACCACATCGCCCATCAGCTTGGCGAACAATTCGCCGGCCTCGTCGGCATGCTGGACCTTCACCACCAGCAGGGAACGGGCATTTTCGTCCAGGGTGGTTTCCCACAACTGCTCCGGATTCATCTCCCCCAGGCCCTTGTAGCGCTGAAGGGTCAGCCCTTTGCGGCCCCATTCGAAGATCGCCTCCAGAAGCTCGGACGGGGAGCGGATTTCCCGCGTCTCGTCCTTGCGCTTGAGGGTGCCGGCCTTGAGGTAGGTGGTCTGCAGTTCCCCCGCCATCTTGTCCAGCCGCCGGGCGTCGGCGGATGCGATCAGCGCCCCGTCAATCGCCACGGCCTCGCGCACCCCGCGCACCTCGCGCCAGAATTTCAGGCCGCCGTCCGAGGTGGGTTCGCCATGCCAGCCGCGCTCAAATTCCTCGCTGAGGCTGTCCAGCCGCTGGGCGATGTATTTGGCGGCGTCCGCCGCCTTGGCCGAATCCGACAGGATGTCCGGGTTCATGGCGCCGGAGATGGCGGCCTGCTCCAGCACAAAGCGCGGATAGTGGCGGGGGAAATTGTTCAGCGCCGCCACCGCCTGGCGGGCATGGGCGATCAACTCGTCCAGATGCGCCCCCGTGATGGTCTCGCCGCTATGCAGATTGAGGGCCGCGCCCGACGCGCCTTCGGCGATCAGATGGTCCTGAAGATCTGGCTCATCCTTGAGGTAACGCTCCGACTTGCCGCGCGTGGCCTTATAGAGCGGCGGCTGGGCGATGAAGATGTGGCCGCGTTCGATCAGTTCCGGCATCTGGCGGTAAAAAAACGTGAGAAGAAGTGTGCGGATATGGGCGCCGTCGACATCGGCGTCGGTCATGATGATGATCTTGTGATAGCGCAGCTTGTCGGCGTTGAATTCCTCCCGCCCGATGCCGGTGCCAAGCGCCGTGATCAGATTCACGATCGCCTCGCTGGACAGCATCTTGTCGAAGCGGGCGCGCTCGATATTGAGGATCTTGCCGCGCAGGGGCAGCACCGCCTGATTGGCGCGGTTGCGGCCCTGCTTGGCGCTGCCGCCGGCGCTGTCGCCCTCGACGATGAAGATCTCGCATTTGGCGGGATCGCGTTCCTGGCAATCAGCCAGCTTGCCGGGCAGGGAGGCGCCGTCCAGCGCGCCTTTGCGGCGGGTCAATTCTCTTGCCTTGCGGGCGGCCTCGCGGGCGGCGGCGGCCTCCACCACCTTGCCGACAATGGATTTGGCTTCGGCGGGATGCTGTTCGAACCAGGCGCCCAACTGGTCGATGATGGCGCCTTCCACGATGGGGCGCACTTCACTCGACACCAGCTTGTCCTTGGTCTGGGACGAGAATTTGGGGTCCGGCACCTTGACCGACAAGACGCAAGTCAGGCCCTCGCGGCAGTCATCGCCGGTCAGCGCCACCTTGTCCTTTTTGGCTTGCGGCATGTCCTCGGCATATTTGGTCACCACCCGGGTCAGCCCGGCGCGAAAGCCCGCGACGTGGGTGCCGCCGTCGCGCTGGGGGATGTTGTTGGTAAAGGCCAAGGTGCTTTCGTGATAGCTGTCGTTCCAGGTCATGGCGATTTCCACCGTGACGCCGTCCTTCTCCGACAAAATCATCATGGGCGCGGGGATCAGGGACTGCTTGGCGCGGTCCAGATATTCCACGAAGGCCTTAAGCCCCCCCTCATAGTGCAAGGTGGTTTCCTTGACCTCGACGCCGCGTTTGTCGGCCAAGGTGATGGAAACGCCGGAGTTCAGGAACGCCAGCTCGCGCAGCCGGTGTTCCAGGGTGGCGTAATCGAACTCGGTCTTGGTGAAGGTGGCGGGTGAGGGCAGGAAGGTGACTTCGGTGCCCTTCTTGGCTTTTCCATTTTCAAGGGGGCCGTCACCAACGACCTTGAGCGGCGCCACGGGATCGCCGTGGCGGAACCGCATGTAATGTTCCTTGCCGCCCCGCCAGATGCGCAGGTCCAGGAATTCCGACAGGGCATTGACGACCGATACGCCCACGCCGTGCAGGCCGCCCGAGACTTTGTAGGCATTCTCATCGAATTTTCCGCCGGCATGCAGCTGGGTCATGATGACTTCCGCCGCCGACACGCCTTCATCCTTGTGAATGTCGGTGGGAATGCCGCGGCCATTGTCGCGCACGGTGCAGGAGCCGTCCGGATTCAGCGCCACATCAATACGGTTGGCGTGACCGGCCAAGGCCTCGTCCACGGCATTGTCCACCACTTCATAGACCATGTGATGCAGGCCCGAGCCGTCATCGGTGTCGCCGATATACATGCCCGGCCGCTTGCGCACCGCATCCAGGCCCTTCAGCACCTTGATGCTGTCGGCGTCGTAAACGTTCATATTGGGTTCTGACATGGAGTTCCTCTAGTCCTGACGCGCGAAAACTCCGTCGCGCACCTCGAATATTTCTGCTTTTGCACCGCTGAACAGCGACAGATCGGTTCCGGTCATCCAGGCTTGTGCCGAGAGGGCATGAACCTCCTCGAACAGAGCGGCGCGGCGCACCGCGTCCAGATGGGCGGCGATTTCGTCCAACAACAGGATGGGCGCAAGGCCCTCGCGGCTGCGCGCCAGCTCGCGCGCATCCGCCAGGATGATGGAGATCAGCAGCGCCTTTTGTTCGCCGGTGGAACAATCGCGGGCATCGGCGCGCTTCAGTGTGTGGCGAACATGAAGATCGGTGGTGTGCGGCCCCGTTAAGGTGCGCCCGGCCTCGGCGTCGCGCAGGCGTCCCGTGGCGAAAGCGGCGCGCAAGGCATCGGCGCTGGAAAGATGAAGTTCGTCGGTCAAATCCAGGGACGCGGCGGGGAAGGCGCCGCCGCGTTCGGCCAGGGCGCGGGACAGCTTCTCCACCGTGGCGGCGCGCGCCTGGGCGATCTGAATCCCGGCCTCGGCCATTTCATTTTCGAGGCCGTCCAGCCAAGAGGGATCGCGCGGGCCGTATTTGAGCAGCCGGGCGCGCTCGCGCATCGCGGTTTCATAGCGGGTGGCGGCGCGGGCGTGAGAAGGCTCAAAGCCCAGCACCAGCCGGTCTAGAAAACGGCGGCGTCCGCCCGCGCTTTCGGTGAACAGCCGGTCCATGGCCGGGGTCAGCCAGATCAGCTGCACGATGTCGCCCAGATCAGCGGAGCTTTGCGCCGGCGCACCGTTCAGGCGCACTTGTCGGGAAGCGCAAGCCTGGGTCAGGCCGGTGCCGATCTCATATTCGGTCTCGCCGCGTGCCACCGTGGCGGCGACAGCCCACAGCGTTTCCTCCGCTGCGACAGGTCCCTTGCGGGTGTGTTCCGCCAGCTTGGCGCCGCGCAGGCCCCGCCCCGGCGACAGAAGCGAGATCGCCTCCAGCACATTGGTCTTGCCTGCGCCATTGGGGCCTGCCAGCACCACCGGTGCGCCGCTGACCGTGATTTCGCCAAAACCATAAGAGCGGAAATTGGTCAGCTGCAGACGCGTCACCGCCAGGCGGGAACGCTCCGCCCTGCCGGCATGCATGTCCAACGCAACGGTCAAATCAGACCCTTAAAGGCATGAGGACATACAGCGTGCGCGCGTCCTCCGCATCTTCAATGATCGCCGGCGAACCGGCATCCGACAGCAGGAAGCGCACTTCCTTGCCCTCGATCTGGCTGGTGATGTCCAGCAGGTAGCGGGCGTTAAAGCCGATCTCCAGCGCGCCCGCGCTGTAGGTGGCGCCCACATCCTCGGTGGCGGTGCCGCTTTCCGGATTGACCACCGACAAGGTCACCTTGTCCTTGTTGAGATTAAGCTTCACGGCGCGGGTCTTGTCGGCGCTGATGGTGGAGACGCGGTCCACCGACTGGGCGAACTCTTTGGCCTCCAGCGCCAGCGATTTGTCGTTGCCCGACGGGATCACGCGCTCATAGGGCGGGAAATTGCCGTCGATCAGCTTGGATGTCAGTTCCACGCCATTGAAGCCGAACTGGATCTTGGTGTCGGACAGCGACACATCGATGGCGCCATCGGCATCGTCGAGCAGCTTACGCAGCTCGCCCACCGTCTTGCGCGGCACGATCACGCCCGGCATGTCGGCCGCGCCGTCCGGCAGCTCCAGTTCATAGCGCGCCAGCCGGTGTCCGTCGGTCGCCACCGCGCGCATCACCGGCGGCTTGGAGTCCTTGGCGGCATGAACATAGATACCGTTCAAGTAATAGCGGGTTTCTTCGGTGGAAATGGCAAAGCGCGTCTTGTCGATGATGCGCTTCAAGTCATCCGCCGCCAGGCGGAATTTGTGCGGCAGCGCGCCCGCCGTCATCTGGGGGAAATCCTCGCGCGGCAGGCAGGACAGTTCGAAACGCGAGGTGCCGGCGGAAACCGCCAGCCGTCCGCCTTCGCTGGACAACAGTTCGGCCTGGACCTGGGCGCCATCGGGCAGCTTGCGGACAATGTCGTAGAGCATATGGGCGGGTGCGGTGGCCGAGCCGTTGCGCAGCACATCGGCGGGCAGGGTCTCCACGATTTCGATGTCCAGGTCGGTGGCGGTGAGCTTGAGCTGGCCCTTGGCCGCCTCGATCAGGACATTGGACAGGATCGGGATGGTGTTGCGGCGCTCCACCACGCTTTGCACATGGTTCAGCGCCTTCAGGAATGCGCCGCGCTCGACGTTGATCTTCATCGTTCCACCGCCCGGTTGGCTGATCTGCTTTCCGGCGCCGGAGGCGGCCCGAAAATGCCCATTTTTCTTGTGTTTGGGAGAGCCGCTAGTGTCCCGATTCCGAAATTCGCAGATCTCGATATCGCCCGCCGGACGAATTTCGGAATCGAAGGACACTAGCCATTATTTGATCCAGTATCGCTCGGTTTCGACGTTCGCCAAGAGGTTGATATCGGTGGTAGCGAACGTCGAAACCACGATACTGGTGGACCCCAAGACTCAAGGCTCGAACCCTAGCAGAAAACTAGGGTTCAGGCCAAAAAAAACACGCGAAAAACCGGAGGTTTTCGCGTGTTTTGGTCCCTGAAAAGGCTGGTCTTTTTGCTGCCCAAAGGCCGGTCAGATTTCGGGCCTGCGCTGCAGCATCTGGGAGAGGAAATCCACCTCCTGGCGGAACATGGCATCCTCGCCGATCAAGGCCTCGATGCGGCGGCAGGCATGCAGCACCGTGGTGTGGTCGCGGCCCCCGAAGCGCCGCCCGATTTCAGGCAGGGAGCGGGTGGTCAGCTTGCGCGACAGATACATCGCCACCTGGCGCGGACGGGCAACGCGGCGCGCGCGCTGGGGGGAATGAAAATCCTTCACGTCCAGCTTGTAGAACTCCGCGGTCTTTTTCTGGATGTCCTCGATGGAGGTCTTGGCGCCCGGCCCGGCGCGCAAGCCCACCGCTTCCTCCGCCACGTCCAAGGTGATCGGCTTCTTGGTCAGGTCGGCATAGGTGGCCAGCTTGGTGAAGACGCCGATCAATTCGCGTGGGCTTGCATCGTCCAGGTCGGCGATGCGCTCCAGCACCCGCTCCGGCAAGATCACATCGGGTTTGTGACGGGTGAATTCGGCGGCGCGGAATTTGAGGATCGCCAGCCGCGTGTCGCGATCGGGCTTGTCCAGGCCCACGCAAAGCCCGCCTGCTAGGCGCGATTTCACATCCGCGCCCAGGCCTTCCAGCGCCTGGGGCGCGCGGTCGGCGGCGATCACCACCCGGCGGCGCAGATCGGCAAAGGCGTTGACCGTGTAAAGAAATTCCGACGCCGTGGCGGCGGAGCGGCAGATATGCTGCAGATCGTCAATGATTAGCACTTCGGCGGTGCGCAGCTCTTCCTTGAAGGCCAGCGTATCCTTGCGATAAAGCGCGCCCAGGAAATGGCGCATGAAGTCTTCGGCGCGCAGGAACAGGGTGCGCTTACCGCGCTTGCGGAATTCCAAAGCGGCGGCGTTCAACAGATGCGTCTTGCCGAAGCCAAAACCGCCATGGATGTACAGCAGCGGAATCTCGGCCTGCTGGCCGTCGGCAAAGCTCTTGGCGGCGCTGTGACCGAACTGGTTTGCGGCGCCCGGAATAAAGCTCTCGAAGGTCTGCTGGGGATGCAGCATCCGGTTCCACAGACCCTTGTCTTCGTCCGCGACGCGGCTTTCGCTGCGCGGCGAGATGTAGGACACGCTGGCCGGCTGGGTTTCCTGATGCTGGGCCTCGCGCGGAATGGCGCCGCCGATGCTCGGAGCCGGCGTCGCGCTGATCACGATCGCCAGCGATGCCGGCTTGAAGCCTTCGGCCAGGAAAGCCTTTTCGATACGGCCGACATAGTGATTGGCCACCCAATTGCGCACAAAAGGTTTGGTGGCGCCGATCTTGAGCTCGTCGGCATCGAAGGACTCCAGGTTCAGCGGCCCGATCCAGGCGTCAAACACCGGATCGCCAAGCTCCCGGCGCATCCGCTCACGCACCGCCGCCCACGCCGCGCGCCAATCGGGTATTGCTTTTCCTATCTGCACCATGTCGTAACCCGCTCGTTTGTTGTTTCTTTGGCCATCGGTCGAAACCCTTCCGGCCGCCGTCAGGTGTTCCTGCCCGGCTATTTCCCTCAGTCTTGCTTCCACGGCAGATGTGCCGCCTTCCACCCATTGGTGACCCCGCGATGGCCTTGTGCATCGGCATCGCCTTCAAAGCCGCCCGCGATATTGAAGGCTTGCCGGAACCCCGCCTGCGTCAGGGTGATGGCCGCTGCGCGGCTGCGCGCGCCGGAGCGGCACAGCAGCATCACGGGCGCGTCTTTATCGCTCAGGGCTTGGCTGGCTTGCGCGACAAAGTCCGGATTGCGCGCGCCAGTGGGAAAGCTTTGCCATTCCACACAAAGGGCCTGGCGGCCGAGGGACGAAAGATCGGGTACGCCGACGAAGTTCCATTCCGCCACGGTGCGCACATCCACCAGCTGCGCCCGTGCATCGGCGCTGAGCCGTTCCCAGGCTTGGGCGGCGCTGATATCGCCGGCATATGGGAGAGAGGAGGGAGGGGCCATGCTTGCGCCTTGGAGACAAATCGGGTGTTGCCGGGGTCTTCGCCCAGCATAAAAACGTCATAATTGGAAGATTTCAGGGACTTATGGGCTTTCGGATGCGTCCAAAAGCCCAGCGAATACTGTCGAATATTTTTGTTTTATTCGATCTAGTCTTCGGCATGTCCCGCGTCCACCCCATTGGTTGGTTAAGATACGCTCAAGCTGCGCGGCCCCACAAGGGAATAAACTGCGAACAAGGGTCCTGATTCGAAAAATTTTTCGCTTTTGTGAATTGCGCTAAATGGTTGTGCCGTATACGGAAAAAGCGCATTTGTGACCAAGCTTTTTTGAATCAGTCACTTAGCTGTCAAATGCTCCGTGTTGCAGATGCGAAATATGGCTTTTTCGAGAATCTCTGCGTACGGACAAATAAAAAGGCCCGGATTTTTGCTCCGGGCCCGATTTGGATTTGAAATCCGAAAGATTTCAGCACCTTGTTATTTTGACAGTTTGGTGACCCGCTTGGTGAGGCGCGACACTTTCCGCGAACCGGTATTCTTGTGCAGGATGCCCTTGGAGACGCCGCGCATGATTTCCGGCTCAGCGGCCTTCAATGCGGCCAGGGCCGCCTGCTTGTCGCCCGAGGCGATGGCTTCTTCCACCTTGCGGATAAAGCCGCGGACCCGCGTCTTGCGCGCCGTATTGATGGCGGTGCGCTTGGCGGCGGTGCGGACGCGCTTTTTGGCGGAGGCGATATTGGGCATGGGACGTCCTTGGATTCTGCCGAAAAGAGGGGCGCGTATAGCTCCGGATGGCCCGGCGGTCAACAAGTGAGCCGGAAATAGCAATCGCCGGCAGGCGATTGCCCGGCGAACGCCCCCGAGTTTGGGCGAGGGGGCTACGGCGCCCTATTCGTCTTTAAAGTTCGGCTTCCGCTTCTCGGCAAAGGCCGCCATGCCCTCTTTCTGGTCGGCGGTGGCGAACATGGCGTGGAACAGGCGGCGTTCGAAATGCAGCCCCTCGGCCAGGCTGGTTTCCAGGGCGCGGTTCACCGCTTCCTTAACCATCTGCGCGGCGGGCGAAGATTGGGCCGCGATCTTCTGGGCGGCCTTCAGAGCCTCGGCCATCAGCAGGTCGGCCGGCACCACCCGGGCGGCCAGGCCGCAGCTTTCGGCCTCCGCCGCATCCATGATGCGTCCCGTCAAACACAGATCCATCGCCTTGGACTTGCCCACAAGGCGGGTCAAACGCTGGCTGCCGCCCAACCCCGGCATGATCCCTAAGGTGATTTCCGGTTGGCCGAATTTGGCGGTGTCGGCGGCGATGACGAAATCGCAGACCAGCGCCAGCTCGCAGCCGCCGCCCAGGGCGTGGCCGGCGACCGCCGCGATGATGGGCTTTTTGATGCGGGCGATACGGTCGAACTGATCGCCAAAGAGATTTTCCCGGTACATGTCGGAATAGCTTTTGGGCTGCATCTCCTTGATATCGGCCCCGGCGGCAAAGGCGCGCTCGGAGCCGGTCACGATCATGCAGCGGACTTCGCTGCCGCGATCCCAGGCTTCCAGCGCATCGGCCAGCTCATTGAGCAGCGCGGTGTTCAACGCATTCAGCGCGTCTGGGCGATGCAAGGTCGCGATCCCGACCGAACCATTCACTTCCGTTTTGATGTTCATAGCTGCCTCAGCTTTGGCATTTGGGACAATAAAAAGTGGAACGGCCCGCCTGCACAATGCGCTTGACGGTGCCTTTGCAACCCAGCTTACAGGGCTTGCCCTCGCGGCCATAGACCAGGAAATGATGTTGGAAATTGCCGGGATCGCCGGTGGCCTGGGCATGGTCACGTAAGGTCGAGCCGCCCGCCGCGATCGCGTCCTTGAGTACTTTCTTGATCGCGGACACCAGCGGCGTCAGATGTTCCTTCTTGATGGCGCCCGCCAGCCGCTTGGGCGAAATGCGCGCGCGGAAAAGGGCCTCGCAGACATAGATATTGCCCAGGCCCGCGATCCGCCGTTGATCCAGCAGCGCCGATTTGATGGGCGTTTTCTTGCCGTCCAGCGCCGCCGCCAGATAGGCACCATTGAAACCCGCTGATAAAGGCTCAATGCCGATATCCTTAAAGAGCTTGTCCTTTTGCAGCCCTGCGGTCTCAACCAGCGCCATCAATCCGAAACGGCGATGATCGTTGAAGACGATGCGCGCGGGTGCATCGGTCTCGAATACCACATGGTCATGCTTGTCAGGAGCAGCGGGCGCGGT
This sequence comes from Rhizomicrobium sp., assembly GCA_035281345.1. GTDB lineage: Bacteria > Pseudomonadota > Alphaproteobacteria > Micropepsales > Micropepsaceae > Rhizomicrobium. The sequence continues at coordinate 13,831 of DATEEB010000054.1, forward strand.
GTCATAGACATAGTTGCCAAGTTTGCGCCGCGCGTCTTTGGCAGGAGCATCCGCGCAAGCGGGAGCGACCAAAGAAAAGACGCTCATGCGGCCCGACATGCCCAGATGGATCACCAGCGTCTCGCCGCTGTCCAAATCCGCCAGCAGATATTTGGCGCGGCGGCGCAACGCCTTCACCTTGCGGCCCTGGGTGCGGGCCACAAAATCCTTGGGGAAGGGAAGGCGCAGATCGGCCCGGCGCGTCTCCACATGGGTGAGGCGAAAGCCTTGCAGGACGGGCTCAAGCCCCAGGCGCACGGTCTCGACTTCAGGCAGTTCGGGCATACTCTTCCTATAAATAGTCGCGGGCCGCAGCGGTAGCCTATGGGGCAAGGGACGGCTATGTTCCTGCCATGACAGACAAAACCGCCAGTTTTGGCTTCCGTGACGTCCCCGAAGGCGAAAAGGAAGGCCTGGTCAAAGAGGTCTTTTCGTCGGTCGCGGTGCGCTACGACCTGATGAACGACCTAATGAGCGCGGGCGTCCACCGCATCTGGAAGGATGCCATGGTGGAGTGGCTGGGTCCCCGGCCAGGTTGGAAGAGCCTGGATGTGGCGGGCGGCACCGGTGACATCGCCTTTCGCATTGTCGATATGGCGCGCTCTCGCGGTGGTGAGGCTTCGGTCACGGTCTGCGATATCAACGATCAGATGCTGGGCGAGGGCGTGCGCCGTGCCGAAGAGAAAAACGAGACCGCCATCGCATGGGTCTGCGGCAACGCCGAGGCCCTGCCATTCGCCGACGCCAGCTTCGACGCCTATACCATCGCTTTCGGCATCCGCAATGTCACCCATATCGAACGGGCGCTGAAGGAA
>DATEEB010000055.1:0-5599 GCA_035281345.1 Rhizomicrobium sp.
GCTGGGCAAGCTGGCCCAGGATCTGCCGCAACTGGTCAAGAATGCCGAAGGCCTATCTCAGATGGTGGCGGAAGGCGGCGTCAGGCTGCACCCCGACACCGCGCGCGCCATCGCCGAGGAACAGGAACGGCGCTCCCGGCCGACACGTGTGGCCTTGATTGCCATTTTAGGCGTGATCGCCCTGGTGCTGGTCTTGGTGCTGTGGCGCTTTGTTTGAAAGCAACGCGAAACGCGCCGTGAGCGTTACCGCCGCCACCAACAGGCCAAAGGCCAGTCCTAGCCAGATGCCGAAGCCCCGCATGTGGAACCAGTAAGCCAGCACCAGCCCCATCGGCGCGCCGGCCAGCCAATAGGACGCACCTGCCAGCCACATCGGGCCATGCGCGTCTTTCAAGCCGCGCAAGCTCATGGAGGCGGTGACCTGGATGCCATCGACCAACTGGAACGCAGCGGCGACATGCAGAAAGCTCACCGCCAGCAGCAGCACATCGGCATTGGAAGGGATATCGGGCAGCCACAGCGTGGCGATCGGCCGGGGCCAAAGCAGCAACACCAGCGCGGTGATGCACATGAAGGCCGCACCCATGCCGATGGCGGTGAAGCCGGCCCGCCGCGCCGCCCGTTGATCGCCCGCGCCTGCCGCAAGTCCCACCCGCACCGTCGCCGCCAGGCCGATGCCCAGCGGAATCATGAAGGTGAGGGAGGGAATGGTGATGGCGATCTGATGCGCCGCCAGCGATGCCAGTCCGAATGTTCCCATCACCAGCGCGGCGCCATTGAACAGCGCCACCTCGAACACCATGGTAATGCCGATAGGCAAGCCCAGCCGGAACAGTTCGGCGAAACTTTTCCATTTGGGATGCGCAAAGCGGTGCAGGATGCGATAGCGCTTAAGCGCAGGCAGGGCCAAACAGATCGCCAGCATCGCGGCAAAGCTGAAAATGTTGGAGCTGGCGCTGGCCAGTCCCGCCCCGAACAGGCCCAGGCGCGGAAAGCCGAAATGGCCGAAGATCAGGGCATAGTCGAAAGCCGCATTCCACAAAATGGCCAGCGCCATCACCACCAGCGGCGGGGTGGCGCGCGACAAGGCCGTGGAAAAGCTACGCAGCACCTGGAAAGCCAGGGCGAAGGGCAGGCCCCAGGCCAGGCCGGCCATAAATTGCGCGGCGCCTGCCGCCAGGTCCGGCTGTTGACCGAAGGCGAGCAGGATGGGGCGGGTGAAGATCAACACCGCCAGCAGCGGTAACGACACCAACCCCACCGACCACAGTCCCATGCGCACGGCGATCCGGACCTCACGCCGGTCGCGCGCTTTCCCGCAGACGCTGTGGCGGCCCTGGATATGGGCGATCACCGGCGACACCGCCATGGGCATGCCGCTGCCCAGCAGCCAGATCAGGAAATAGACGGTGTTGCCCAGCGCGCCGGCGGCCAAGGCTTCCTTGCTGTAATGGCCCAGCATCACCGTGTCGGTGGCCAGGATGATCATCTGTGCCAGTTGGGTGGCCGCCAGCGGGACGCCCAAGCGCAACAGCTCGCGCCCCTCAAGCAACCAGGCATGATGGCGGCCCGTGGGGATCAGCGGTCCGGGATTTGAAGTCTCGTCCGTCATGGTGCGGGTGCTTAGCACGAGAGCGCGACGGGCGCGCCTGCCCGCGCTATAAATAGCCATGCAGCCCTGGAACATCGCCCATCGCGGCGGCGCGGCCCTGATGCCGGAAAACACGCTGGCGGCCTTTTCGGATGCAAAGGCGCGCGGCTGCGACGGGGCGGAGCTGGATGTGCAATTGACCCGCGACGGCGTGGTGGTGGTGCATCACGATTTCCGGTTGAAGGCGGGCTTTGTGCGTAGGGACGGTGCTTGGCTGACCGGACCAGGACCGCGCATCAAGGATCTGACGTTGGAGGAACTGCGCCGGTTCGATGTGGGAAGGGCGCAGCCGGGCGGCGACTATGCGCGCACCCATCCGCTGCTGACGCCGGTGGATGCGCCCATTCCCACACTGGAAGAGGTGGTGGCGCTGAGCGAGTCCTTTTTGCTTTTTGTCGAACTGAAATGCGATGGCGGTGACGACAGCGCCGATCCTATCGCCTTGGCGGATGCCGCCTTTGCCGTGACGGGGGATGCGGCGATCTATGTCGGCTTCGACTGGCGGGCTCTGGCGCGGGTTCAAGCGCTTGGCGGCGCTTGCTGGTTCACCACCGACAAGCTGTCAGGCGATGCACGGCCGGTGATTGACGCGATTGCGCGGTCGGATGCTCAAGGCTGGTTTCCCAATTTCCCTGACGCCAAGCCCGACAATGTCGCCTATGCCCGCGCCTGCGGCCTGAAAGTCGGCGCCTGGACGGTGAACGATCCCGCCGACATGCGACGTCTGAAAGACTTGGACGCCATCTGCACCGACCGGCCTGACCTGTTGAAGGATCTGTCCTGAATGGTCGTGGAACTTTCCCCTGACGCTGCGACAGATAGCGTTCAATCATACGTGGCGAAATCGTATTTGAGCTTCACACCAAGGCGTTTTTCCGCAGCCGCAACAAGGAACTTGTCGCGGGCGCTGCGCGCTCCAACGATATTCAGGATTTCGAACCTGGGAGTGGTCAGCGGTGTTTCCAGGGCGGCGGCGCAGGCATTTGTAACGTCTTCCAGGGCGACCCACCCGCCACGGCAATATTCCTCGTCCCTGAGAGACACAGAGCGCTGTAGATTGGATTCTTCTTCACCCAGGACAATGTGGCCAAACCGAAGGCAGAGGGTTGGCAGGCCGTGCATGTGGAAGTCACGGGCAATCATCTCCTGAAGCGCCTTGGTCAGGTCGTAGACATGGTCATCGCCTCCAGATGTTCTGAGTAACAAGTCGTTGTCCAACGCGCTGGGGGCGAGATGGACAGGTGCCGAACTGGCGACGACCGTATTTCTGAAGCAAGCCTTGCGCGCGGCTAACAAAAAGCCGAACGCGCCCAGCACGTTTACGGACACAATCTCCTCTGGAGCGGATGTGCCAGCCAAGGCGGCCAGATGGATGCCGCTGTCGCAACCTTCGGCTGCTGCGGCTATATGCTGGAAGTCTCTTATATCACCTTCAACAAACTGGACACCGGCCGGCAGTCTTTCTTTTTTGAGATCATAGACCACGACAAGGTGACCTGACGAAATCAGCCGCTTCGAGAGCGCGGTTCCAACTTCGCCAGCGCCGCCGGTGATGAGAATTTTCATTCCGTTACCCTAGGCATTTTAGAAGGAGTGGAGTCCGATTGGATTTCTGAGCCTCATTTTCACCACCCGCCGCTCGCCCAAGCTCGCGGCGTTATTCGCTCGAAATGGTCCACTGGACCATTTCGTCTGTCATTTTGCTCCGCAAAATGACAGACCGCTCATAACCCCTCAAACAGCGCCGTGGACAGATAGCGCTCCGCGAAAGACGGAATGATCGTCACGATGGTCTTGCCGGCATTCTCGGGACGCGCCCCCACTTCCAAGGCCGCCGCGATCGCCGCGCCGGAGGAAATGCCCACCGGAATGCCTTCCTCCCGCGCCGCGCGCCGCGCGGTTTCCAGCGCGGTTTCGTTGGAGATGGTGATCACTTCGTCGATCACTTTGCGGTCCAGGATGGCGGGCACAAAGCCCGCGCCGATACCCTGAATTTTGTGCGGGCCGGGCGCGCCGCCCGACAGGACCGGCGAATCCTCCGGTTCCAACGCGATGATTTTCACCGAAGGCTTTCTTTCCTTCAGCACTTGGCCCACCCCTGTGATGGTGCCGCCGGTGCCCACGCCCGAGATCACGATATCCACTTTGCCCTGGGTGTCGTTCCAGATTTCCTCCGCCGTGGTGCGGCGATGGATGTCGGGATTGGCGGGGTTTTCAAACTGCTGGGGAATGACCGCGCCGGGATTTTCCGCCACCAGTTCGTGCGCGCGGGCGATGGCGCCTTTCATGCCCTTGGCGGCTTCGGTCAGCTCGATCTGCGCCCCCAGGATCATCAGCATCTTGCGCCGTTCCAGCGACATGGATTCGGGCATCACCAGGATCAGTCTGTAACCCTTGGCGGCGGCGACAAAGGCCAGCGCGATGCCAGTGTTGCCGGATGTCGGCTCGATCAGCACGGTTTTGCCGGGCGAAATGATGCCCTGCTGCTCCATCGCCTCAATCATGTTGACGCCGATGCGGTCCTTGACCGAGGCAATGGGATTGAAGAATTCCAGCTTCAAAAGAATGTCGGCGCGTGCGCCGGCCTCCTTGGGCATGCGGTGCAGGCGCACCAAGGGCGTGTCGCCGATGGTCTGGGTGATGGAGTCGTAAATGCGGCCCCGTCCGGGCTTGCCTTGTTCCATGACAATCTGCTCCTTGATAGGCCTTTGGGCCGTTAAATCGTGAAGTCGGCGCTATTCTCTATCCCGGCTTCGACACCGGCGTGACGGGCACGCTGGCAAAGATCTTCGATCGACACCGAATCCAGCCGGGTCATCAATTCTTCCTGAAGGGTGGCGACAAAAGGCGCCACGATGCGCTGGCCCAGGGCGGAATGCGGTGACTGTTTTTCCTCGTCATCCTCGATGCTTTCGGCCACCCGCACCACGTCACCCACCGAAATGCGGCGGCGCTCGCGTGCCAGCCGGTAGCCACCGCGCGGCCCCCGCACGCCTTTCAAGATGCCGGCGCGCACCAGTTGCTGCATCACCTGTTCCAGATAGCGCTGCGGCACGCCCTGGCGGGCGGTGATTTCCTTGGCTTGGACCGGTTCGGGCCGCGCATTGAAGGCGATGTCAATCACCGCTTCCAGCGCCAGCAGGGTTTTGCGCGAAAGCTTGAGCATCAGGCCTTGACTTTCATGCCGGTGGAGCCGAAACCGCCCGCCCCCCGCTCGCTGTCGCTCAGGACGTCCACCTCGACCAGTTCCGCCTGTTCATGGCGCGCAATCACCATCTGAGCGATTTTCATGCCGCGTGTGATTTTGAACACCGCATCGCTATGGTTGATCAGAATGGCTTTGATCTCGCCGCGATAGTCGCTGTCGATGGTGCCGGGCGCATTCAGGCAGGTGATGCCATGGTTCAGCGCCAGGCCGGAGCGCGGCCGCACCTGCGCTTCCACCCCCAGCGGCAATTCGATGGCAATGCCGGTGGCCACCGCCAGACGCGCGCCTGGCGCAAGGTCAATGTCCTGGTCGATGGCTGCCAGCAGATCCAGTCCCGCCGAACCGGGCGTGGCGTAATGGGGCAGGGGCAGGTCGGCCCCATGCGGCAGTTTCTTGATCGTGACTTTCATGCCGCCCCTAGTGTCTGCGCGATGCGGGCCGCCAATCGCGTCCCCACTTCGCTTTTTGTCATTTCCGGCCAGTTTTCCGTGCCGGCCTCGCTGATCAGGTGGATGCGGTTCCTGTCGCCGCCCATCACGTCGCCAGACACGTCGTTGGCGACGATCCAGTCCGCGCCCTTGCGCGCGCGCTTGGCAACCGCATTTTGCACCACATCGTCGGTTTCGGCGGCAAAGCCGATCACCAGCCTGGGCCGCGCGGCATGCGCCGCCAGCGTCGCCAGAATGTCGGGATTTTCCACCAGTTTGATCAGGGGCACGACGCGGTCAGTGGATTTCTTG
>DATEEB010000056.1:0-12799 GCA_035281345.1 Rhizomicrobium sp.
CGCTCAGCCAAAGCACCGTGTAGCGAAAAATGCTCTGGGGCTCGGTATTGGGATAGAGCAGCAGCGGCTTTAGACTGTTCCAGTATTTGTGCAGATCGATGGTCGGCACATAGGGAAACAGGCGCCAGCCCAGCCACGCCACAAGCAGAAGGCGGGCGAAGGCAGGGACCGCGCCCGCGGGCCAGGCGGTTTTCACCCGGCCCAGGCTCACCAAACCCGCAAGCATCGCGCCCCCCAGCGTACCGGCCAGGTTCAGATAGAAATCCGACAGAACGCTGACCCGGCTGCGGTCATAGAATTGGGCCAACTCCACCGACAAGGACAATGCCGCCCCGACTGCCGCCGCGGTTAGGATCGCAAGCCATTTCGGCCGGTTCTGACCGGCCGCGAGCGCAACCACCAGGCCCAGCGGCACATACAAAAGCAGATTGGCAAGGGTGTCGCCCCGGCCATGAGGGCGCAAATTCCAGGTGCCCAGCAAATGTTCGACAGCGGAGGCAAGCGGGCCGGTGTCGTGAAAGGCGAAGGGATACAGAGAGCCATAGACGATCACAGCGATCATGATCGCGATCAGCACATAACGCGGCGATGAATTTCCCAGCCCGGCCGTGGTAGGACGCGATTTCGTCACGATCTGTCCTTTTGCGTGCCTGCCCTGCGTGGAAAATCGCCGCCATGCGTTCTGCGCTGCGCTATACCGCAAACGGCGCAAGCTGTACACGCATCGCCGCTTGATCCCGGGAGGCGATTTTGTTAACCCTCGCTGATCGCCGCGCGTATAGGACTTTGGCCGACACAAGAGAAAGCGTTGGCTGGGCCCGGCAATCCGGCCGGATAGACACCGGAAAATTCCCAAATGCTGGACTCATCGCCGCCCATCTCCATCGTCACGGCCACCACCCTCTTTCCCAATTCGCTTCAGCCGGCGCATGGCATTTTCGTCGAAACGCGGCTGCGCCGTTTGCTGGCGGACGGCAAAGTCACGGCGCGGGTTCTGGCGCCGGTGGCCTGGGCGCCGCCCGGTCTGCCCGGTGCCGAGCTCAAAAAACTGCGCCAAATTCCCGATTTCGAGCACCGCAATGGTTTGGACGTAGATCATCCCCGCTATTTGGTCATTCCCAAGATCGGCATGAACGTCACGCCTTATTTTCTCTACCGCGCCATGCGCCGCCGTTTCGCGCAATTGCTGGCTTGCGGGACCAAGGTGGACTTGATCGACGCCCATTATTTTTATCCCGACGGGGTTGCCGCGGCTTGGCTGGGGCGGGACTTCGATATCCCGGTCGTCATCACAGCGCGGGGCACCGACATCAACTTGATCCCCGACTATTCTTATCCCCGCCGCTTGATCCTTGAAGCCGCGCAAAGTGCGGGCGCTTTGATTACCGTGTGCCAAGCCCTCAAGGACCGGCTGGTGGAGCTGGGCGTTCCAAGCGCCAAAATCACCACGCTGCGCAACGGCGTCGATCTCGAGATATTCGCGATGAAGGACCGCGATGCCTTGCGGACCAAACTGGGTGTTTCGGGCTTTGTACTGGTCAGCGTCGGCCTCTTGATCGAGCGCAAAGGGCATCACTTGATCATCGAAGCGCTGCCGCGGATACCGGACGCCACATTGCTGATCGTGGGATCTGGTCCTGACCGGCAACAGCTCGAAAATCTCGCGCAACGCCTGGGTGTGGGGGGTCGCGTGCGCTTTCTGGGCGCCATGGACCAGAAATCCCTTTGCGCGGTTTACAATTGCGCCGATGTTTCGGTGCTGGCCTCAAGCCGTGAAGGCTGGGCCAATGTGTTGCTGGAATCCATGGCGTGCGGGACGCCGGTGATCGGCTCGGCCGTATGGGGAACGCCCGAAGTGATCGCCAGTCCTGATGCCGGGCTTTTGCTGGAAAAGCGCGACACCCAAAGCATCGTCGCGGCCATCGCCAAACTCCGGCAGGCCTTGCCCGACCGGGCCGCCACCCGCCGCTATGCCGAGCAATTCGATTGGCAATCCACCACCGATGGCCAGTTGCGCGTGTTTCGCGGCCTGTTGGAAAAGGTCAGCCGATAATTTCGGCATAGCGCCGCGCCATGACCTGCTCGTCGAAATTTTCGCGCGCTTTCTTTTCATTTTCCGTACCGATGGCGAGCTGAGCGGGCCTGTCCGCTGCCAGCCGCGCCAAGGCGTCGCCGAATGCCTCGTCCTGGGCGGCGGCGATATAGGGCGCATTCCGCGCGCTCACCATTTGGGCGACATCGCCCACCGCCGTGGCCACCACCGGCAAGCCCGCCGCCATCGCTTCCAGCACACTCAGCGGCATCTGTTCGGTATCCGAGGACAGCGCAAAAATGTCCATCTGCGGATACCATTCCTCGGGGCGGTTGGTTTGGCCGGTGAAACGGACGTAATCGAAGATCGCAAGCCCACGCGCCAGTTGCTCAAGAGCCGGGCGTTCCGCGCCCTCGCCCACAATCATCAATTGGACCGCGCCCGGTGCCGTCTGTGCCGCCAGGACGGCAAAGGCCCTGATCAGGCGGGCGATATTCTTTTCCCGCCGCAAACTCGCCACCGTGCCGATGACAAGGGGGGACGCGTTCCGGGCCGCGCGCGAAGCGGCGGCGAACCGCGCGCAATCCACGCCATTGGGAACGAACATCACCCGGTTTGGCGGCAGCGACCATTGGGAAAGGGCGATCTTCTCCAGATTGCGGGATGGCAGGATCACCCTTGTATGGGCGCCCGAAAGCGCCAGCCGCCGCGCCCAAATCCGGCGCAAAAGCTGTTGGCGGACTTCTTCGGGACCGAATCCGTCTTCGATATGGACATGGCGCGTGCGGGCGCCAAACCGGTTGAGCAAGGCCCATTCGACCGCGCCCCAATTGTAGGTCAACAACACGTCCGGCTGTAGGCTGTGCAGCAGGGCGCGGAACGTACGCCAGCTCTGCCAAGTCTTGCGCTTGTCGAAGGTCAATTCCTGATAGGCGATGGGCAATCCGCCCAACCGGCTCGCCATGTCGTAATTTTGATCCAGCGCCAATACGGTGTGGCGATAGCGCGGCCCGTGAATCCTGGCCAACTGCGCAAAACGCATCTGGGAGCCGCCGATCGCGAAGGTCGGAAAGACATGCAGCAGATGTGTTTGCCGGTTCGCCACAGGTCTATGTGCGTTCGCCGGAACGGGCCTTGTCCACCAGGGACATCACCCGCCGGGCGTTGCGCGCCCAGGAAATATCTTCATCCCGGATCTTGGCGGCGGCGGCCGCGCCCAGGCGCGCGCGCAAGTCCTGATCGGCCACCAGCCTGCGCACCGCATTGGCGAAGGATTGGCTGTTGTTGGGCTCGAACAGCAAGGCGTCCACCTCGCCGGTCAGAATCTCGCGAATATTGGAAGCGTCCGGCGCGATGACGGCGCGGCTCAGCGCCATATACTCAAACAGCTTGAGCGGGCTGGCATAGGGCGTGACTTCGGGCTGCAGGGCGATGTCGAAGCTGCTGATATAAGCCGCCAGCGCCCCCCGCTCGACCAGCCCCGAAACCCAAACGCGTTCGGCCACGCCGAGGTCCTTGGCGCGGCGCATCAGATCGGCCGTGCCGGGGCCATCGCCCACCACCAGCAAATTGGCCTGCGCCAGCGCCGGGTCCTGCGCCAGCAAATCCACCACTTGCGGCAGTCCATGCCAGGCGCGGACATAGCCGACAAAGCCCAATACCGGGCCGTGGCCAAAGGAGGCGGGCAGCTTGGGCCGCGCCCCAGCTTCGACAAGACGAAACCGATCGGCATTGACGCCATTGGACGTCACCACAATGCGCTCGGAACAAACTCCTTCCCGTTCGATGGTTCGGCCCAGCACTTGGGTGACGGGCAAGACATAACGGGCATTGCGCCACGCGGTCTTTTCCGTCCAGTAGGCGAAACCCGGCATCGCCAGGCCGTCGAACTTGCCCCGCTCCTCCGCCAGCGGCGCATTGACCTCCAACAGAAGCGGTAGAGAAAACAGCCGCGCCGCCCACACACCCGAAAGCATGTAGATATTGGCGCGCTCGTAGATCGCATCGGGCCGCTCGCGCACGATGGCCAAGGCGAGCTTGAGAAATTCCAACCCACTATAGGAGAATTCCAGGATCTCGTAGAGCAGCTTGGGAATCACCTGCTTCTTGCGGGCGGGCTTGAGCGCGTCCACCCGCTCAGGCTCCACCACCGGGACTTGCACCCCTTCTTGCTTCAAGGCGGCGATCATCTCGTCGATATGGACGGACTGGCCGTCACGGGACCTGGTCCGGTGATGATAGAGAATCTTCAAGGCTGCACCGCGCGACGTTCCTGGTTTTCCCGGCGTTCCGCAGCGTCCCCGATCAGCTGTACCACCGGCCCCATCGCGGACAGCGACGGGTCCTGTTCAGCGTACGCCCTCAGGCCACAAAACGACCCGCAAGGTTTGCAGCATAATCCCCAGGTCGCGCAACAGGCTGAAGTTCTTGATGTAGAAGAGATCGTATTCGAGCTTGCGCTGGGCGTCCTCGAGCGAAGCCCCATAGTGATAGTTGATCTGGGCCCAACCAGTCAGGCCCGCCCGTACTGTGTGGCGCAGGTCGTAAAGGCGCAGCTGGCGCGACAGGTCGTCCACGAAACAGGGGCGTTCCGGACGGGGCCCCACGATGGACATATCGCCCTTGAGGATATTGAACAGCTGCGGGATTTCATCCAGGCGGCTGCGGCGAAGGAACATGCCGACTTTGGTGATACGGGGGTCGTTCTGGTCGGCCCATTGCGCGCCGTTGCGCTCGGCGTCCGCGCGCATGCTGCGCAGCTTGTAGAGCCAGAAAACGCGGCCGCCGCGGGTGACCCGCTGTTGGCGGTAGATCACAGAACCCGGCGAATCGAGGCGAATCGCGACCATGGCGGCGATCAGGACCGGCAGGCTGATGATCAGCGCGGTCAGGCTGAGAACGATATCCATCAAGCGCTTTACCACATCGTCGATCAGGCGGAACTGAAATCCGGGGGTGTGAATCAGCCAGGGCAGCTCCAGCCAGGCCAATTCGACGCGGCCGGTCTGGCGTTCGACATAGGCGTTGAATTCGGTCACCGGCACGCCGCGCGCCTTGCAGGACAAAAGGCTGTCCAGGGGGACGCGGTTGCGGTCGTCCACCGCCACCACGATCTCATCGGCGTTGAGCCGGTCCACCACCTCTCCGATGGAGGGGATGGCGACGTGCGGATCGCCGCTGTCAGGCTGAACGACCTGGGTCAGCACATCTTCGTTGATGAAATGAATTTCCTGCAGACCGCCATGGGCGCGGCTGAGGTCTTCGATATGGCGAGCGCGTTGGCCGGTGCCCACGACCAGGATGCGGCGGCGGAAGAAATCATTGTGCAGCAACACCCGCACCACGTTGCGGCTGATCACGGCGGCGCCCAGCGAGATGCCGGTGCCCACCAATATGATGGTGACGCACCGGCTGATGCTCCAAAACACCCGCGCCTCCGGAAACACCAGGGGAAAGCCATAGTGCAGCACAGCGAAGAGCACGATGCCCGAAATGGCGAGGGCGGTGGGAATGCGCGAAAGCGCGGTGGTCCGGTTCAGCAGGGCATCGCGGCGGTAACAGCCGGTGGCGTAAAGAAACACCATCGAGCCGATGAGAGAAATGCCCACCACCGCGGCGGCTTCGCTCAATCCGCCCAAGGCGAGGCGGCTATGGATCAGCGACAAAACGATCAGCTGCGCACCGCCGATCAGAACCAGATCGAGCAACGCCTGCGAGACATTGGCCGCGGGCACATAACGCGGATAGCGCCGCGCGGCGCCTGCGGTTTCGGCGGGCGGCAGGATACGCATGCGAGGCGCCCTGGCGGCAGGCGTTTCCGTGGAAGCGCCTCGGCGAACAAAGGCATCGATTTTTCCCAGATGCGGCGCCGGCGCGACCACGTTTAGCTGCGTGTTGTTTTGAGACACACCGTCGAGACTCATCACTGATTCCCCATCATCGCCAGCCCTTATGGGCAAGGCTTATGCCGCCAGCGACCCGTTTTTTCGCCGAACCTTATTCAAGGAATTGAACGGCACGCCCCGTACAACTGTTCTATTATCCGACATCTTTGCTGCATATGCGAGGCAAAAGAGCCCCGAAATGAAACAGTTTCGCCATTGGGGTTTCGTAACCTGGAATGTGTGGAAAAGTTCCCGCGTGTGCGGGTATGTACCGATTTAACCATGAATGCTTCGGTATCCCGCCCATTCTTGGAGGGCGACAATTTCTCAGCAAACATGTCACGCGAGAGATGGCAACTCTATACCCGTCCGGATACGGGTGTGGCTTTCCAGCCGACGCGTAGCGGCACAGTAGCCGCCGTCTGAGCACCGCTCATCGTCGTTCGCTCTTCGAACGTGATCTTACAGATTCATTATGGACAGAGGCTATCGAACAGCCCTAGCGCGCTGGAACGCCTTTTCCGGCGCGCAGCCAGCTGGCGTCCCGGCGATGGACTTGGCGTGCGACATTCCGGCGCACACCAGCGTTTTCGCTGTGGCGCAAGCGCGACCAAGAGGAAAATCTTGGATTGGCAAGCGGGGGTTCCGCAACAAAGCTGGTTTCACCAGTGGCATGCATCAGCCGTCCAATCAAAGGCGTGACCAGGATCGAAATCCCCGTCCAAATCCCCAGCACGATTGCAAGTGACATGGTCTAGCCCCCTAGATTTAGCGATTCGCGGGTCGGACACATCATAGGAAGAGTTTCTTTCCATCGCATTAACGACTATGTTTCTATGGTAAATATTGTCGCGATACACGCCCGCGAATTTTCTCCCGCAAATCAAACTGCCTTCTTTCGCTGTTAACTGGCTGGGCGGAATGCTGCATGCCATTCTGCAAATGGGCTACGACAAAAGCCCGATTGTCGTGTGATAGGCGGGGACCAGACTTGGACGACGTACAGATTCAGATTGCGTTGAGCGCCGCCTATGATTGGGCGAAGGAATGGCAATTGCTGCTGGCGGGTGTTCTGGTGCTGCTGGCGGCGCTTATTGTCGCCTGGTCCGTTCTCAGGGCTGCCCGCATCCGCGCCGATGTAGCTTCGCAAAACCAGCCCGATTTACGCTCGAACGCGGCGCCCGCCATGGCCGGCCCACAGCCGTTCGCACAGGCCGATATCGTCACCGGCTTGGAACAGTTGCGCAGCTTTATCCGCTCTGCCTTGGCGTCGCTGACCCTGACGGCGGAGAAGGAAAACAGCCCAGCGCTTTTCCTCTGCCAGCGCATCGCCCATGTGCGGCTGGAGCGGTTTGCCTTGCCGTCGCATGCCGGAAAACCGGCCCGCGAGCTTTATGGCAGCTTGCTCGATCAGCTCGAATTGCTGCGTCAGAACCTCAAGAAAGGCGTGCAGCCCGCCGATCTTTCGGAAGTCCTGGTGCAGTTGAACGCCAACGCGCGCAACCTGACGCTCGCCCTGGCGCCCGATTCCAATCAGCGCCAGCAGGCGTGATCCGCCAAGTAGTTATCCAGCCGCCTGTCCGGTTGCGTGGCGAAAGCCCAAAATCCATTGGCGCTGCGCTTCGGTTTCGGGGACTTCCAGTCCCCGCGCGCTTGCAATCATGTCCAGCGCAACGTCTCCGGCCACGCCCAACAGGATCAGAACGCAAGCCGCCAAGGTAGTGGAACGGCCGATCCCGGCCCGGCAATGGATGGCCACCGATTTTCCGGCGAGCACCCGATCCGCCAACTGGCGCGCCATCACCGCGAAAGGCTCCACACTGTCGGGCACGGTCTTGTCACGCAGGGGAAAGGAAAAAAACTCGATGCCGAATTCTTCGCAAAGCGCAGCCTCCGCCTCGGTCAGATTGGGAATCTCCGACGCCTCCAGCAGGGAGACGATGACCTCCACGCCCTCGTCCCGCCAGGCCATGATGGTGCCTTCCAACTGCTCATCCCAGCGCGGCGCGGCCATGGTCGCCACATTCCCCCCGGCGAACTGGTGAATCCAGTAGAGTTGCTGAGGCTCGGCCATGCGCGAAACCGCCTGCGCTGCAAGGGGAAAAGGATGCTGGCGCGCCTTTAGCGTCAAAGGCCGGACAGCGTCAAGCAGCGATTCCTAAGGTTGCGGAAAAAGCGCCAAATCCAAGTTGACCGCAGGTTCCCCACCGGCGATGTTCGAGAGGTTATTTCAAGAGCGGATCGTCCTTGGCAAAGATTTTGGTCACGGGTGCGGCGGGATTTATCGGCGCCGCGGTATGCCGCGCGCTGTCGGCCCGCGGCGATGCCGTCATCGGCGTCGACAATCTCAACGGCTATTACGACAGGCGCCTGAAAGAAGCACGGCTGGCGCTGCTGACGCCTTTGTCCAACTTCACCTTTCAGAAAGCCGACATTGCCGACAAGGAGGCCATGCTGGCGCTGGCAGCGCCCGATATCGCGGGCATCGTGCATTTGGCGGCGCAGCCGGGGGTCCGCTATAGCCTGGAAAATCCTTTCGCCTATGTCACCGCCAATGTGATGGGCCATACCGTCATGCTGGAATTGGCGCGCGCGCTCCAATCCTTAGGGGCCGCCTTCAAGCATTTTGTCTATGCCAGTTCTTCGTCGGTCTATGGCGCCAACAAGAAAACGCCATTTGCGGTCGGTGACGCGGTGGATCACCCCAACTCTCTCTATGCCGCGACCAAGCGGGCCGATGAGTTATTTTCCCATACCTATGCCCATCTCTACGGCATCGCCTCTACGGGCCTGCGTTTTTTCACCGTCTATGGCCCCTGGGGCAGGCCGGACATGGCGCCCATATTGTTCGCCAAGGCGATCGCGGCGGACGAGCCCATCAAGGTGTTCAATCATGGTCAGATGTGGCGGGACTTCACCTATATCGACGACATCGTCGCGGGCGTTTTACAGGCGCTGGATCGTCCGGCCACCGGCACGCCGCCGCACGCGCTCTACAATCTGGGCAACAACAGGTCCGAGAAGCTCACCGACTTCATCGCCGAGATGGAAAAGGCGTTGGGCAAGAAGGCCCAGATGATCATGACGCAGATGCAGCCGGGCGACGTGCCGGCCACCTATGCCGATATCGAAGCCAGCAGCCGGGATCTGGGCTTTCAGCCCACCACCCCGATCAGCCTGGGCATTCCCAAATTCATCGCCTGGTTCCGGGACTATTATCGCGCCTAAACTGCGTCCTTGAGCACAGCCAAAAAGCGCGCCGCTTCCGGCCAGTCTTGCACCAGCCGTTCCGCCCCCGCTGCCGTCAGACGCGCACCCAGCCCGTCATGGACATGGCCGCCGCCCAAAAAGCCCCAGACCCGCATGCCAGCGGCCCGGGCTGCGGTCACGCCATGGAGGCTGTCTTCCAGCACCAGACAGGCGCCGGGGGGCACGCCCAGTTTCTCCGCCGTATGCAGAAACAGATCCGGCGCCGGCTTGGCACGGGCGACATGGTCGGCGGAATAGACATGCGGCGCGAAATGGTCCCAAAGACCCACCTGCTTGAGCTTGCGTTCCAGTCCTTCCTTGGTGCTGGAGCTGGCCACCGCCTTGAGCAAAGTCGTACCCGCGATCGCCACATTGGCGCCGGGCACTTCGGTGAGGCGCGCGATCATGGTCTGACGCAACCGCGTGGCGAGCTCCTCACGAAAATTGGCGGAGACAGGCGGGATGCCACGTTTGCGCACCTCCTGATCAATCTCGTCATGAAAGGCCTGGTAGCTCAAGCCCATGAAGCGGGTGACATAGTCCTCGCGTTCGAATTGAAGCCCCTGCTCGGCCAGAATCGCGAGCTCCACCTCCAGCGCCAGCACCTCGCTATCGACCAAGACGCCGTCGCAATCGAAAATGACCGCCGAGATCGAAGAAATTTATGCCGCCTTGCGGGAATTGAGAAAGTCGCCCATGCGCCCAAGCGCCTTGAGGATATTCTCCGCCGAGTTGGCGTAGGACAGCCGCAGATAGCCCTCGCCCAGAATCCCAAAGTCCGGGCCGCCGATCAACGCCACGCCGGTTTCGTCCAGCAGCGCGTTGGCCAGAGGCTTGGCCAGCCAGCCGGTCTGCTTGATATTGGGGAAGGCATAGAAGGCGCCCTTGGGCGTGATGCAGGATACGCCCGGCAGTTTGTTGAGGCCTTCCACCACCAGCGTGCGGCGCTTGTCGAATTGTGCGCGCATATGCGCCACCGCATCCTGCGGTCCGGTCAAGGCGGCGATGCCGGCATATTGGGTGGGGGCATTGACGCAGGAATGCAGGTTCACCGCCAGCTTGCGGGCATAATCATAGAGCTTGCCCGGCCACACTGCATAACCCAGCCGCCAGCCGGTCATGGCATAGGTCTTGGACCAACCATTCAGCAGGATCAGCCGGTCGCGAACCGAGGGATAGTTCAGCAGCGTGACATGCTCTTGGCCGTCATAGATCAACTGATCGTAGATCTCGTCTGACAGGATGGCGACATGGGGCCATTTCTCCATGCCCTTGACGAAGATTTCGACATCCTGTTTGGGCGTGACGCCGCCGGTGGGATTAGCGGGCGAGTTGATGATGATCAGGCGCGTCTTGTCGGTGATCAGGCTTAAGGTTTCTTCCGCCGAAAAAGCGAAGCCGTGTTCCTCGCGGATCGGAATCGGCACAGGCGTGGCGCCAGTATATTCGATCATCGAGCGGTAGATGGGAAAACCCGGATCGGGATACATAATCTCCACCCCCGGCTCGCCGAACATCAGAATGGACATGAACATGGTGGGCTTGCCGCCCGGCATGATCATCACGTCTTCGGGCGACACATGCGCGCCAAAGCGCCGGTGCAGATCGGCGCTGACCGCCTCGCGCAAGGGCAGGATGCCGTTGGCGGGCGTATAGCCATGATGGCCATCGCGCAGCGCCTTGGCGGCCGCTTCGACGATATGTTCAGGCGTGCGGAAGTCGGGCTGGCCAATACCCAGATTGATGATGTCGCGCCCCTGCGCCGCCAGGGCGGTGGCCCGGGCCAGCACGGCGAAGGCGTTTTCCTCGCCGATGCGGTCAAAATTGGCGACAGTCTTCATGGGACAACTCTGCGTTCGGCGTGGCGGCCGGCTGGCCGGGCAGCCCGTATAAAGCCTCGCGCCCAGGGATTCCAGAGCCCGCGCCGGCCCCCTTTCACAAAAGCCTGTTAGCCCAGATAACCCTTGTCGCGCAGATATCTGACAATAGCCTGGGCATGCGCTTGCGGCGTGCCCTCCACCGTCTTAACCGTCCATTCGGCCCGTTCCGGTGTCTCGTAGGGGCTGTCGATTCCGGTGAAATTCTTGATCGTCCCGGCCCGCGCCTTTTCATACAGGCCTTTGGGATCGCGCTGCATGCAGACTTCGATGGGGGTGTCGATAAACACTTCCAGGAATTCCCCCTCGCCCATCAGCTCGCGCGCCATCCGGCGTTCCGAGCGGAAGGGCGAAATGAAGGCGGTCAGCACGATCAGGCCGGCATCGACGAACAGCTTGGCGGTCTCGCCGACGCGGCGGATATTCTCCACCCGGTCGGCATCGGTGAAGCCCAGATCCTTGTTGAGGCCGTGGCGGACATTGTCGCCGTCCAGCAGATAGGTGTGCTTGCCCTCTGCGGCGAGCGCCTTTTCGACCAGATTGGCGATGGTCGATTTGCCCGAACCCGACAGGCCGGTGAACCACAGCACCACGGGCTTTTGGCCTTTCATGGCGGCGCGCGCCTGTTTGTGGATGTCCAGCGCCTGCCAGTGAACATTGGTGGCGCGCATCAAGGAAAAGTCGATCATGCCGGCGCCCACCGTGGCGTTGGTGAAGCGGTCGATCAGGATGAAGCCGCCGGTATCGCGGTTGTCACGATAGGCGTCGAAAACCAGCGGCTGCGTCAGCGCGAAATTCGCGTAGCCGACTTCGTTGAGCGCCAGGGTCGCGGCGGCATGATGATCCAGGCTGTTGACATCGATCTTATGCTTGAGGCCGCTGATCTGGGCGGGCACCGTGGCGGTGCCCAGCTTGAGCAGATACTGGCGGCCCGGCAGCAATTCCTCGTCGGCCATCCACAACAGATGCGCCGCGAACTGGTCGGAAACGATCGGGCGCGCATGCGGATCGGCCAGCACATCGCCGCGCGAAATGTCCACTTCATCGGCCAATGTCAGCGTGATGGCGTCGCCCGCCACCGCTTCGGGCAGATCGCCATCCATGGTGACGATGCGGGTGACTTTGCTGGCCTTGCCCGACTTGGCGACCGCGACGGTATCACCAGGCTTGACGCGCCCGCCGGCGATGGTGCCGGAGAACCCACGGAAATCCAGATCGGGACGGTTGACCCACTGCACAGGCAGACGGAAGGGCTTGTCGACCAGGGCCGTATCCACATCCACCACTTCCAGATGCGACAGCAGCGGCGGACCGCTGTACCACGGCGTTTCCTTGGACTTTTCGATGACATTGACGCCAAAACGCGCCGACAGCGGAATCGCCACCTGGCTGACGAAATTCAGCGGCGCCGAAAAGGCATGAAAATCCGAAACAATCCGATCGAATACCGTTTGCGAATAATCCACCAGATCGATCTTGTTCACCGCTAGCACGATGTGGCGGATGCCCAGCAGCGAGGCGATATAGGCGTGGCGGCGGGTCTGGGTCAGCACGCCCTTGCGCGCGTCGATCAGAATGACGGCAAGATCGGCGTTGGAGGCGCCAGTCGCCATATTGCGGGTATACTGCTCATGACCCGGCGTATCGGCGACGATGAATTTGCGCTTGTCGGTGGCGAAGAAGCGGTAAGCGACATCGATGGTGATGCCCTGCTCGCGCTCGGCCTCCAGCCCATCCACCAGAAGCGCGAAATCGAT
>DATEEB010000057.1:0-14189 GCA_035281345.1 Rhizomicrobium sp.
GATCGTCTATATCGCCAATCCCAACAATCCCACGGGCTCGATGCTGAACCGCGAGGAGATGGCGCGGCTGCATGCCGGTCTCCCGAAGGATGTGCTGCTGGTGATCGACGCGGCCTATGCCGAATATGTCACCGCGAAGGACTATGAGTCCGGAATCGAACTCGTCACGCGCCACGACAATGTGGTGATGACTCGCACCTTCTCCAAGCTCTACGGCTTGGCCGGCCTGCGGCTGGGCTGGGTGTACGCGCCCGCCGCCATCTGCGACGTCCTCAACCGCATCCGGGGTCCATTCAACACCTCGACGCTTCAGCAGCAGGTGGGGGCGGCGGCGGTACGCGACCGCGACCATTTCCGGGCGGCGGTGAAGCACAACAGCCAATGGCTGCCTTGGATCACGGCGGAAATCCGCAAAACCGGGCTTCGTGTGGACGACAGCGCGGCCAATTTCGTGCTGATTCATTTTCCGCCCGATGGCGACAAGAATGCCGCCAATGCCGACGTCTTTCTGATGCAGCGTGGCGTCATCCTGCGCGGTGTGGCAAGCTATGGCTTGCCGGATTGCTTGCGCATGACGGTGGGCACCGAGGAGGAGAACCGGTTGGCCGTGTCCCTGCTTCAGCAATTCATGGCACCATGAGATGGAGCCGATGAAGAAAATCGCCATCATCGGCTTGGGCCTGATCGGCTCCTCCATTGCCCATGCCGTGCGGCGTGGAAAATTGGCAAAGGAGATTGCCGGCCATGACGCCAGCGCCGATGTGCTGGAGCGTGCGCGCGCCATCGGTTTTTGCGACACGCTGCATGCCGATATCGGCGCCGCGGTCAGACATGCGGAACTGGTGATCCTATGCGCCCCGGTGGGTGCCTATAAGGATATCGCCAAGAAGCTTGCGCCGCATCTGAGCAAGGGCGCCATTCTTTCCGATGTCGGCTCGGTCAAGGGCGCGGTGATCCGCGATGTGGGCCCCTCGGTCCCCGCGGGCGTGCATTTCATTCCCGCCCATCCGATTGCCGGCACCGAATTTTCCGGACCGGAATCCGGCTTCGCCAGCCTGTTTGACGGGCGCTGGGCGATCCTGACGCCGGCCAAGGGCAGCGATGCCAAAGCGGTGGAAAAGCTCAAGACGTTCTGGCGCGGCTTGGGCAGTCAGGTGGATGTGATGGACTCAAGCCATCACGATCTGGTGCTGGCGATCACTTCGCATCTGCCGCATCTGATCGCCTACAATATTGTGGGCACCGCGCATGACCTGGAAAAAGTCACCGAAGGCGAAGTGATCAAATATTCCGCCAGCGGTTTTCGCGATTTTACCCGTATCGCCGCATCCGATCCCACCATGTGGCGGGACGTGTTCCTCAACAACCGCGATGCGGTGCTGGAGGTTCTGGGCCGTTTCAATGAGGATCTCAGCCAGCTTCAGCGCGCCGTGCGCAATGGTGACGGACAGACCTTGTTCGACTGGTTTTCTCGCACCCGCGCCATCCGCCGCGCCATTATCGATCTTGGCCAGGATACGGCGGCGCCGAATTTCGGCCGATTGCCGTTCCAGCTCTACATTCCGCCCAAACCGGCCAAGATGCCGCGCAAAACGGGCGGCAAGGGCGGCAAGACGAAATCCAAGAAGAAAACCAAGAAAAAGCCTGGCAAGCGCTAGTAAAGCGGCGACAACAGCGCGTCCGGCGATTCACCGTGTGTGTCGGCTTTGGTGAGGGTTGCTTTGCCGCCTTGCGTCCGCCATGTGGTGGCGGCCTTGGGCCAGGCGCTTTCTCCACGCAGCAACGGCATCCACAGATCCGCGCGGTTCAAGCCGGCATAGACCTGAAGGTTTTTGGCTGCGGCCCTCTTGGCCCGCAAGGCATCGGCCTTCAGCATCAGGTTGAGATCGCGGCCATCGGGATCGCGGCGCATATGGAATTGAAAGCGGCGAACCGTGAAGGCGGCCGCTCCCATGTCCACAATGTCCAAGTCGAAACGCTGCAGGCCATCGTCCTTGACGATGCTGCTGCCATGCATGCTGCCGGGCAAAAAGGAAACGGCGCGCGATTGCCCATCCGGTTGCGTCCATTGCGCCTGTTGCTGGCCGGCCGCCTCATAAACCACCTTGCTGCGGCCATAGGTCAAGGCATGCAGCGCGAATTTTTCGGTCCGCCAGGAAAAGGGTCCATGGGCGCCCGCGCCTTGGATGCGGAAATTGGTGAAGCTGGCTTCGATGCGGAAGGGAAAACCGCCCACCGCGGCGCTGTCCCAATTGATGGCGATGCCGGGGACCGCTTCATGGCCTTTGAGAGCAGCGAGTTTCTTTTCGAACGCGCCGGCCGTGATTTTCCAATAGGCCATGACGATCACGGCCAAGGTCAGGAAAAACAGCGTGGGCGCATAGAGCCAAAAGCGGCTGGAATATCGAAACACGGCCATCAACTACATTTGGAATAGCCGCACGACAAGCAGGTATCGCAGCCTTCCAGCTTAATGAAACTGGCATCGCCGCAGCGCGGACAGAAGCGGGCGCGCGCGCCCTCAGCCGGAATCTGCGTTTCGGGCAGGAAACTCGGACCCCGCTGGCCCAGAAAGCCGATATCGATCATATGCCGTTCGATCACCTCGCCGATCGCCGCCAACAGCGAAGGCACATAGCGGCCGTTCATCCATTGCCCGCCGCGTGGGTCGAAAATCGCCTTCATTTCGTCCACCACAAAGGAGACGTCGCCGCCACGCCGGAACACCGCCGAGATCATGCGGGTCAGGGCCAGCGCCCAGGCATAGGCTTCCATATTCTTGGAATTGATAAAGACCTCGAAAGGCCGGCGGCGCCCATCTTTCTCGATGTCGTTGATGGTGATGTAGAAGGCATGGTCGCTGTCCAGCCATTTGATCTTATAGGTGCGCCCCGGCAGGTCCTCGGGCCGGTCCAGCGGGCGGGTCATGTAAACGACGCCGCCTTTTTCGCTCGGCGCACGCGGCGCCGGCGGCGGCAGCGGCAATTCCGGCTCCTTGGGATCGGAGGCCAGAAAGGGTTCGGCCGCAACGGCGTGCTTGAATTTTTCCTGCGGTTCTTCCGCGGCCAGAACCGATCCCGTCACGTCATTGGGGCGATAGGTGGTGCAGCCTTTGCAGCCCAGATCAAAGGCTTCCAGATAGACATGGCTGAAGTCTTCGAACGAAATCGAAGCCGGGACATTGATGGTCTTGGAGATGGCGCTGTCGATGAAAGGCTGGGCGGCGGCCTGAACCGCCAGATGGGCGGACGGCGGCAGGGTCTGGGCATTGACGAAATAGTCCGGCAGGACGGCTTCTTCTCCGAACTTGGCGCGGAACAGCCGTACGGCATAGTCGCTGACCTTTTCTTCGCGCCGGCTGCCGTCGGGCTGCAGAATCTTGCGAGTATAGCTGAAGGCAAAGACCGGCTCGATGCCGCTGGAGACGTTGCCCGCGAGCAGCGAGATGGTGCCGGTGGGCGCGATGGAGGTCAGAAGCGCATTGCGGATGCCGTGCGCCGCGATGGCGTCATAGATGTCCGGCGGCATGGCCTGAATGTGCGGCCGTGACAGATAAGGGTCTCGATCAAAGAGCGGGAAAGGGCCTTTTTCCTTGGCCAATTCCACACTGGCGCGATAGGCGGCATGGCTGATGGCGCAAAGCCAGGTGCGGATCAGCTCGATGCTTTTCGCCGAACCATACTTCACCCGGCAGAAGATCAAGGCATCCGCCAAACCGGTCACGCCCAGCCCGATGCGGCGCTTGGCGCGCGCTTCTTGGGCCTGGGTCACCAAGGGAAAGCGCGAGACATCGATGGCATTGTCCATCATCCGCACGGCAGTGGCGACCAGCCGGTCCAGTTCCATCAGGTCCATCGCCGCATCGTCCTCGAAGGGGCGCCGCACCAGCCTGGCCAGATTGATGGAGCCCAGCAGGCAAGCGCCATAAGGCGGCAAGGGCTGTTCGCCGCAGGGATTGGTGGCGGCGATGGTTTCGACATAGCCCAGATTGTTCTGGTTGTTGATGCGGTCGATGAAGATCACGCCGGGCTCGGCGTATTCGTAGGTCGAGCGCATGATGGTGTTCCATAAGGCCCGCGCCCTCACCGTGCGATAGGTCTTGCCGCCGAAGCGCAGCGCCCAGTCGGCATCGTCCTTGACCGCGTCCATGAAAGCATCGCTGACCAGCACCGACAGATTGAAATTGGACAATCTGCCGGGGTTGCGTTTGGCGGTGATGAAATCCTCGATGTCGGGATGATCCACGCGCAAGGTCGCCATCATGGCGCCGCGCCGCGAACCCGCGCTCATGATGGTGCGGCACATCGCGTCCCACACATCCATGAAGGAGACCGGACCGGAGGCATCCGCGCCAACCCCTGCCACCGGCGCGCCTTTGGGCCTCAGTGTGGAAAAGTCGTAACCGATGCCGCCGCCCTGCTGCAGGGTTAGCGCCGCTTCCCGCAAGGCGGAAAAAATTCCGTCCATCGAATCTTCGATTGCGCCCATCACAAAACAGTTGAACAGCGTCACGCTGCGCCCGGTGCCGGCGCCGGCCAGAATGCGTCCCGCGGGCAGGAATTTGTGCCCCGCCAAGGCGTGTGCGAAGTCCATGGCGCGCGCCATGCGCTGATCCGGCGTCTCGGCCTGCGCCAATGCCAGTGCCACGCGCGCCCAACTGTCCGCCACATCCCGGTCCAGGGGTGTGCCGTCCGGCGCTTTCAGCCGGTATTTCATGTCCCAGACATGTTGGGAAATGTCGCTCATGGATCGGTAAAGACCATATCAGGCGGGCCTGCGCCACAGCTATAGATAGGCATGGTTGCCCAACGCGCAAGCTCGCCAAAGGTTTGAAAAATCAAGGTAAAAGCGCTGCGGTGGCGGTCTCGATCCGCGTTTGCAACAGGGCCATGAAGGGCTCGCGCTTCAGCCCTGGCGGAATCGGCTCCAGGAATTGCAGCACGATAATTCCGGGACGTTTGAGAAAGCCGGTCCAATAAACACCGGAATTCAACGCCACCGGCACGCAAGCAACGCCCAGTTGCGCGTAAAGACCGGCAACGCCCGGCTTGTAGTCGGGCGCTGCACCGGGCTTTTTGCGCGTGCCTTCCGGGAAAATCAAAATGGGGCGATTTTCCGCCAGCACCGCCTTGGCATCCGCTGCCATCTTGCGCAAAGCGCGCGGGCCCGCGGCGCGATCGATGGCGATGGCGGCCGCCTTCCACAAAAACCAGCCATAGAAAGGAATGCGGAGCAATTCGCGCTTGAGCACAATCGCGGGCTGATCCAACGCCAGATACAAAGCCAGCGTGTCCCACATGCTCATATGCTTGGCCGCCACCAGCACGGCGCCTTTGGGCGGGATGCCGCGAATTTCAAAATCGATGTGCGCGAAGATTTTCAGGCCCCAAAACGTGGCGCGCGCCCACAGCCTCGCCAGCCATACCGTCGCCGCGCGCGGCAGGATCAACACCGGCAGAAAGATCAGCGCCAGGATGGCGGTGAGAATCGCAAACCACAGCAGGAACAGCGCCGAACGCAGCCAAAGTATCATCGGGCTAGCCGCGTGGTCACCAGGCTGGCAAGATATTTGACATATTCGCGGTGCAGGAGCTCGGCGGTGCGCGGATGCGTCCACCAGCCGCCCAGGTCGATACGGCTTTGCTCCACCGGATAGGCGATCAAGGACGCCTCGGGCAGGATGGCGGAAAATTCCCGCATGGTGCGCGGCATGTGATAGCGGCCGGTGACGATCACCAGACTGGCGAAATGATGTTCCCGCGCCCATTCCGCGGCTTCCAGCGCATTGCCATGCGTGTCGTCGGCGGCATAGCCGATATCGGCGCAGCATTGGAAACGCGCGCCCCCGCCGGACATCTTGCGCACGGTCTCCTTGGTGGTCATCTGGCTGACGCCGCTGACCAGCAATCTTTTGCCCGCGCCATGCTCCAGCAGCGACACGGCGGTATCCAGCCGTTCATCGCCGCCGGTTAGCGCCACGATGCCATCGGCCCGGGGCGGGCTGGCGGGCGGGCCGGGCAGGTTGCTGACGAACAGCACAAAACCGGCCGCGTACCCCAGCAAAACCAGAAAGATCACGGCCAGGAAGACGCGCAAATCACCGCTCCATTTCGCAAAGCAGACACTAGCAAACCGGGGTTTGTGCGCTCAAGCGCTTGCTAATAAATGGCTTTCACCACCAGCAACACAGAAATGCGCGCCGTGGCCCAGGCGATCAGAGAAGCCGCCGCAGGGACCGCCAAAAGCCAGGGAAATTCGATCCATCGCAGGGACAAAGGCGGCAGGAAGGGGACCGCTTCCACGCCAAATATCTCCAATCCGCCCGCGCCCAAAAAGAACAGAGCGGCGCACAAACTGCCCAAGGCGGCGGCCAGCAATGCCGAAATGAAATAATGCCATTCCACGGCGCGGGCGATGAAGCCCGGCAGCGCGCCCATTTGATGGAGCAGTGCCACCATCTCGTGATGGGCGTCCAGACCGGCGCGGGTGGCGAAGGACACCGCCGCCGCCGTGGCGCCCGCGATCAAAAGCAGGATGCCATAGGCGGAATAACGCACCGCGTCCGCAAGTCCTCGCAGCCGCGTCATCCAGCGGCGATGGTCATCCACACTGGAATGGGGCGCCGCCTGTTTCAGGCGCGCCGCCAGCGCGTCCGTATCCACATTCTCGCCCGGCGTGATCGCTGCGTCGATCAAGCGCGGCAAGGGAATGCCCGATACGGCGCCGTCCTTGCCGATCCAAGGCTCGACCAGCGCGTTGATTTCCGCGTCCGACAACAAATGGGCATGCGCGATGCCCGGCGTTGTGCGCAAGACGGAAAGGGCGGCCTTGGTTTCGGATTCCAGTCCGCTTTTCGGTTCGCCCTGTTCCGGCGGCATGACTTGCACCGTGATGCGGTCCGACAATCCGCTTTGCCAGCCATGGGCGGCGCGGGTCGCCACCAAGGAGGCGCCCAAGGCCAGGGCGGCCAAAAACGCCATCACCGCAATCACGAAATCCAAGGGCGCGGCGCCCTTGTCGCGCGGCAGGATATAGGTAGCGCGTTCGCTCATGCGGAAGCTCGCATTTCCACCAGCCGGCCTTCGATCAGCCGCATTTCGCGCGCCCTTGTGGCTTCGATCAAGGCGCGGTCGTGGGTGGCGATCAAGACGGTGGTGCCCAAGCGGTTCAATTCCGCGATCAGCCGGATCAGCCGCGCGCCCATTTCTGGATCGACATTGCCGGTGGGCTCATCGGCGATCAGAAGATCGGGCCTGGCGACCACGGCCCGGGCGATGGCGACACGTTGCTGCTCGCCGCCGGAAAGGGTTGCCGGCCTGGCTTGCATGCGGTCGCCCAAACCGACCCAGGACAACAGCTCGCGCACATCATGGGAAAAATCGCTCACCCGTTTGCCCGCCAGCCGCAGCGGCAAGGCGACATTGTCGAAGGCCGACAAGTGGTCCAGCAGCCTAAAGTCCTGGAACACCACGCCGATGCGCCGGCGCAGCCCCGGCAGATCGCGCCGCCGCGCCGTGGCAAGCTCGGCGCCGAACAAGGTGATCAGCCCGCGGCTGGGCGGTTCGGCGACATAGATCAATTTCAGCAGGGTGGTTTTGCCCGCACCCGACAGGCCGGTCAGGAAGGTGAAGGATCCCGGCTCCAGCGAGAAGCTGACATCGCGTAGCACTTCCGGCCCCGAGCCATAGCGCATCCCGACATTTTCGAAGCGAACCATGGGGCGACCTTACCCATATTTTTTTATGAAAATAGGTCCTTGGTTGTGCACCGCTTGCGGTCGCGGTCGCCGCCCCCTATTTTCGCCTGTGTTTCGACAGGCCGGGCATGATTCTCAGCTGTACCTCTTGCGGCACGCGCTATTCGGTCGATGGCTCGAAATTTCCTGCCGCCGGGCGCACCGTGCGTTGCGCCAAATGCGGCCATAGCTGGCACCAGTTGCCAGACGCGGACGAACTTGTTCCGGAACCACCGGCCGCTATTGCCGATCCCGATCCGGCGCCGGCCATATCGGTGCCTGAGCCCGAGCCTTTTTCCGGCAGCCCCATCCGCGCCTACGCGCCGCCGACGTCTGTTGTGGCCGAAGTCCGTGCGCCTTTGGGCCCCAAGATCGCCGTGGCGGCGGGTTGGGTGGGATTGATCCTGGTGGTGTTGCTGATCGCGGCAGCGGCGGTACGGTATCGTCAGGAAATCGCGACCGTCTGGCCCCAATCGGCGGGGGTCTATTCCAGCCTCGGCTTGGATGTGAATGCCAGCGGAGTGGATTTCCAGAAAGTGGATTATCGCCGCGAAAGCGAGGATGGCCAGACGGTGCTGTCGGTGTCCGGCATGATCGTCAATACCAGTTCGCGCGAAATGCCGGTGCCGCAAACCGTGCGCGTCTCCTTGATGGACGTCAACAAGCACGAACTCTATCATTGGACCTTCAAGCCCAGCGTGGCCGTTTTGGCGGCGGGCCAGTCGGTTCCTTTCGCCACGCGCCTCGCCAGTCCGCCCGCTGCCGCGCGGCACCTGGAAGTGCGCTTTGCCAATGATGGATCATGACCGCGCCGGACGTTCTTTTTTCGGCCGAGCAGATCCAGGAACGGGTACGGGTGATGGCGCGCATGATCGCCTCGGCCCCCCTGGTGCCCGATGTCGCCATGCCGGTCCTGGTGGGCGGCTTTGTCTTTGCCGCCGACCTGATCCGGGCGCTGGCCTGGGAAGATGTGGCCATGGATGTGGAAATGATCTGGCTGCGCTCTTATGGCGACAAGCGGGTGGCCAGCGCCATCTCCATGATCGCAGGGCCTTCGGAACAGATCGCCGGCCGCCATGTGCTGGTGATCGACGGCGTGCTGGATGCGGGGCGCACCATCGCCAAGGCGGTGTCGCTGATCCAGGCGGCTGGCGCGGCCAGCGTGCAGGTTGCGGTGATGCTGGACAAGCAACGCGGCGATGCGGTGGCCAAGGCCGACTATGTCGGCTTCACGGTGGGCGATGATTTTGTGATCGGCTATGGCATGGACGATGCGGGCCGCTTTCGCGGGCTGCCGTATATTGGGAAGGTGTGAGGAGCGGTTCGCGCAGCGAACGAAATGGTCCAGTGGACCATTTCGAGCGACGAACGCCGCGAGCTTGGGCGAGCGGCCGGGCACCCAGCGAATGCCTGATCAAAACGCCTTCAGCAGCCGGTCCAGATAATCGCGTTCCTGTTGCGGCCGGTTCATTTGCCCGGCGCGGCGGCGCAATTCCTCCAGAATTTGCCGGGCCCGGGCCAGGTCGTTGGCGCCGGGAATCTTGATGCCGGAATTGCCCAACGGCCCGGCGCCGCGGCCCAACGGATCGCCCCGCCCGCCCGCCTGCGCCCCCGGCCCCTGTTGTGCTTCATCGGCCAGCGCTTGGGCGCCCTGGCGCAGGGCGTCCAGCGACTGGTTTTGGGCGCTGCCGGCATTGGTCAAATCCTTTTGCCCCAGCGCATTCTGCGCATCGCCCATCGCCTTGCCCGCCTCGCGCAATTTCTGCGCCGCCTTGCCGTCCATGCCTTTGAGCGAATCCTGCAATTCCTTTTCCAGCGCCCTTTGCTGTTCCTGCAGACCCTGGGTGCCGCGATCCTTGGGATCGGCCTGACCCTGTTGCTGGCGGAAGGTCTTGTCCAGCAGGGCGCGCTGCTTGCCCATCAGGCTGCCGAACTTTTGCAGCTTTTCGTTCAGCGCCTTGTTCTGGGCGCTTTGCCCGCCGCCTTGGCCCATGCGCATATTTTCCAGCATGGATTGCAGCATGGCCAAAAGCTGGGCCGCCTTTTCCCGCTCACCGGCTTGCGACAATTGCTGGATCATCTTCATCAAGGTCTGCACATCGTCCATGCCCAACAGCTTGGCGTCGGGCGACAGCGGCTGCTGATCGGCCGGCATGGGATTGGCGGCCAGGGCCGCCACATAGCGCTGCATGGCTTCGTTGTAGCGTTTGAGCAGTTCGTCGATCACCTCTTGCGGCGCGCCGGCGGCCAGCGCCGCGGTGATCATCCTTTGCAGCTTGCGCAATTCCTCCGCCGCCGACAAAAGCCCGCCGCGTTCCAGCTTGAGTGCTGTCTGCCACAGCAAATCTTCCACGCGGGCGATATCGGCATCCTTCTTGGCGTTCTTCACGCCATGGACCGCCGTGCGCAGCGCCAGGAAAATGTCGTTCTTGCCGGCATAGAAGCGCTGCGGGTCGATGGTCAGCGCCTCCAGGGTGATAAGCACGATCCTGCGCTCGGCGGTGTCGGAGGTGGCCAGATGCTGGCGCTGCTCCACCAGGGCGCGCGCCAACGGATCGGTGAAAATGCGCGCGGGCAAACGGAAACGGAACGGCGCGCTTTGCCCTTTCTGGCCGATGGCATCGTGCGCTTCCAGGCGGCCATTCACCTCCAACCCGGCATAAGGATGGCCGGTGAGATCGACATAGCTGCTTTGGTCGATTGTCTTGGCTGCGGCTTCCGGCAGCGGCAATTCCACCACCAGCGGCTTTCCATGCCCCCCCTGGGGGCTCAGAATCGCCTTGACCGTGGCGACGCCATAATCGTCGCTGCTCTTAAAAGGGAATTGAGTCGCCAACTGTTCGGTGCGCGACGGCTTGGCGGTCAGCGCCACCGTCGGCGCGCTGTCGGGAACCGCCTGGATGTTCCACTTGCCAATGGCGTGGCCGCCCACCTGCACCCGCACCCGGGCGCTGGCGGACAGCATCACATTGCTGGAATATTCGCCGTCTTCGCCGGTGAAGCGCGGCGTGACATTGTTGCCCGCGGCCAGCCCCGGGGTGCGCGGCGCGCCATGCACCCGAAGATTGAGCACCGATCCTTGCGGCACTGAGATCACGCCGCTATTGCCAGGGTGCAAAGACGTCAGCGGCAGGCCGGTATAAGGCGGCGGATCGATCCAGGCATCCAAGGCGGCGGCCGCGCCCGCGCCGCTGTCAAAAGCGCCGATCAGCCGCGCGCCGGTATCGCCGCGCGCAAAGACCAAGCCGGCGGCCAGGGCGATCAGCAGATACCAGCGCAGACCTTTTGGATCACGGGCGGCGATATCGGTGTGCGGCAAGGCGAGGCGGAATTGCCCCGGCAGGCCGCGGGCGCGATGCAGGCTCCACAAGGCTTGCGCAAAGGGATCGCTGCCCACCATCACATCGCCCCGCTCGGAGATGGGGCGATGGGCAAGCCCGCTATCGCGTTCCAGCCGCCGCGCCGCATCCAGGCCCCGCGGCCAGACGAAATCCTCAAAACCCTCATACAGGAAGAAGGCGCTGGCGGTGATGGTGGCGGCCAAGGCCAAGGCTTGCAACGGCCAGGGCACAAAGGCGAACAGCCCGGTCAGCGCCAATGCCAGATAGAATCCGAAAAAGCCGAACGCCGGCCACAGCCGCGGCAACAACCGTTCGATTGCCAGAACCATTCCTGCCAGCGCGACGCGGCGCTCCAGCGGACCGCCGCGCCAAAGGCGCGCCGGCGAACTAGTCCGCCAGCCAGTCGGGGATGCGGTTCTTGGCGATAAGATCGGCATAACTCTCTCTGGGACGTACGATGCCCCATTGCTCGCCCGACACCAAGACTTCCGGGGCGGCGGGCCGCGCATTGTAATCGCTGGCCATCACCGCGCCATAGGCGCCGGCCGACAAGATCGCCACAAGATCGCCGCTTTTCAGCGCCGGCAACGGCCTGTCCGCCGCGAACAGGTCCGACGTTTCGCAGATCGGCCCCACTACGTCATAGGTCAGGCGCGGGGAACCGGCTGCGGGTTCCATGACAGCCGCAATATCGTGATGGGCGTCATACATGGCGGGACGCACCAGATCGTTCATCGCGGCGTCGATGATCAGGAATGTCTTGGCTTCGCCGCGCTTCACATAAATCACCCGCGACACCAGCACGCCGGCATTGGCGGCGATCAGCCGTCCCGGTTCGAAGGACAAAGTGCAGTCCAGGTCCTTGGTCACCCGCGTCACCATGGCGCCGTAAGCGGCGGGGTCCGGCGGCGGTGTATTGCTGTTCTCGTATGGCACGCCCAAGCCGCCGCCCAGATCCAGGCGACTGATGGCATGGCCGTCGGCCCGCAGCTGGACGATCAATTCGCCGATGCGCGTGAAGGCGGTTTCGAAAGGCGCCAGGTCGGTGATCTGGCTGCCGATATGCACATCCACGCCCACCACCTCGATGCCTTTCAACGCCGCGGCAAGGGCGTAAGCCTTGCGGGCATGGGCGAAGGGAATGCCGAATTTGGTTTCCGCCGTGCCGGTGTTGATCTTGGCGTGGGTCTTGGCGTCCACATCGGGATTGATGCGCAGCGCCACCGGCGCGCGCTTGCCCATCGCCACTGCCACCGTGTTCAGGGCGCCAAGTTCGGGCTCGCTCTCGATATTGAACTGATAGATGTCCGCCTCCAGGGCGGCGCGCATTTCCTCCGCCGTCTTGCCGACACCGGAAAAAACGATCTTGCTGGCGGCAATCCCCGCCGCCAGCGCCTTGGCCATTTCGCCCAACGACACGACATCACAGCCCGCGCCCAGGCGGCCCAGTGTTTTGAGCACCGCCAGATTGTCGTTGGCCTTGGCGGCATAGGCGACCAGCGATCCGGCCGGAACCGCATCCGTGAACACCTTGTAGTGACGCTCCAGAGTAGCAGTGGAATAGCAATAAAAGGGCGTGCCGACCTCTTCGGCCAGCTGGTCCAGCCGCACGCCTTCCGCGCACAGCACGCCGTCCTTGTACTGAAAATGATTCATCGCGCTGCTTTAATGCCCCAGGGGAAAGGGAGGCTTGGAAGGATCTGGCTCATCGCGGGACGTGCTTTGGCCATTGGGCTTGATCAAATCGTTCTTGACGCCGCAAGCCGCAATCGCCAGTGACAGCAGGACCAGAACAGCGAGCGTCTTCATTTGAGGAGACCCCGCCAATAATTGAGCTGTTCCCGAATCCGGGCGGGCGCAGTGCCGCCCAGGCTCATGCGCGAATGCACGCTGGCTTCCGGCGACAGGACTTTGAACACCTCGGCGGTGATGGCGGGCTCGACCGTCTGCATGTCGGTCAAAGCCAGCTTGTCCAAGGTTACGCCCTGACTTTCCGCCACCTTCACGATGGAGCCGGCAATGTGATGCGCCTCACGGAACGGCTTTTTCAGCACCCGCACTATCCAGTCCGCCAGATCGGTGGCGGTGGAATAGCCCGGCTCGCAGGCTTCGCGCATGCGCTGGGTATTCGCCGTCAGATCGGCCACCATCGCCGCCATCGCCGCCAGGCAAAGTTCCAGCGTGTCGGCGGCGTCGAACACCCGCTCCTTGTCTTCCTGCAAATCGGTGCCATAGGTCAGGACCAGTCCCTTGACCATCGTGGCCAGCGCCACAAAGTCGCCCAGCACCCGTCCGGTCTTGCCCCTGATCAGTTCGGCGGCATCGGGATTGCGCTTTTGCGGCATGATGGAAGAGCCGGTGGTGAAGGCATCCGACAGGGTCACGAAACCGAACATCGGCGTGGACCATTGCACCAATTCGCCCGCCAGCCGCGACAGGTGCACGGCACAGATGGAACAAGCCGCCAGATACTCCAGCGCGAAATCCCGCGCCGAGATCGCGTCCATGGAGTTGCGCATGGGACGCGCAAATCCCAGCGCATGCGCGGTGTTATCACGGTCAATGGCAAAGGATGTGCCGGCCAAAGCGGCCGCGCCCAAGGGCGATTCATTCAGCCGCTTTCTGGCGTCTTCAAAACGGCCGCGGTCGCGGTTGAACATCTCGACATAGGCCAGCATGTGATGGCCGAAAGTCACCGGCTGGGCCACCTGCATATGGGTGAAGCCAGGCATGATGGTCTCGATATGTTTTTCGGCTTGGCCAAACAGCGCTTGCTGCAGGGCCAGCAGGCCGTGATCAGCGCGCTCGCACGCGCTGCGTACCCAAAGCCTAAAATCGGTCACCACCTGATCGTTGCGCGACCGCGCGGTGTGCAACCGGCCCGCGGCCGGCCCGATCAGCTCGGCCAGCCGGGCTTCGATATTGAGATGAATGTCTTCCAGTTCGTGCTTGAGGACGAAGCTGCCCTCGGTGATCTCTTTTTCGATCGCCGTGAGGCCATCCAGGATGGCTTTGCCGTCATCCTTGGAAATAATCCCCTCATTGGCCAGCATGCGGCAATGCGCGCGCGACCCCGCCAAGTCTTCCGCCGCGAGGCGCTTGTCGAAATCGAT
>DATEEB010000058.1:0-2975 GCA_035281345.1 Rhizomicrobium sp.
AGTGGATTTGTAGACATCGATTGTCTTGCCCTGCATCAAGGCCTTGGCCTCGCTCAGCCCGACCACGCCCAGTTCCGGGGTGGTGAAAACCGCGCTGGGGACGTGGCTATGATCCGGCTTGGTGGGATTGTTCTTGAAGACGGTTTCCACAAAGCACATGGCTTCGTGGATGGCCACCGGCGTCAACTGCACCCGGTCGGTGACATCGCCCACCGCATAGATATGCGGCACGGAGGTCGCGGAATAATCATCCACCTTCACTTCGCCGCGCTTGCCCAGTTCCACCCCCGCCTTCTCGACATGCAGCGCCATGGTGTTGGGCAGGCGTCCGATCGCCAGCAGAATCTGGTCGCATGCGATCACGGCGCCCGTGTTGGTTTGCGCATGCAGGCAACCCCCGCGTTTCTCCACCTTGGTGAACTCGCAGCCCAACAGCACATCCAGCCCGCGCTCCCGCATGGAAGCGCATAGGGCATCGCGCATATCGTCGTCGAAACCGCGCAGCGGCTTGTCGCCGCGATAGACCAGGGACACTTTGCTACCCAGGCCGTGAAAAATATGGGCGAATTCAAGCGCGATATAGCCGCCGCCGGCGATCAGGACGCGCTGGGGCAATTCCTTCAGGTGAAACGCCTCATCCGAGGTGATGCAAAGCTGCGCGCCGGGAATGACATGGCTGGTGCCCATTTCGCGGGTGGGGCGGTTGCCGGTGGCGATCAGAATTTTTTCAGCGGTGACGCGCTTGCCGGAATTGAGCAGCAAGAGTGTGTGGGGGCCCTCGAACACCGCGCGGTCCGGAAAGATGGTGACGCCGGCTTTTTCGACATTGGCGGTGTAAAGCCCTTCCAACCGGGCGATCTCGCGGTCCTTGTTGGCGATCAAAGTCGGCCAGTCAAAGCGCGCATCGCCAAAGTCCCAGCCATAGCCGGCGGCGTCCTTCACATTTTCGGAAAACTGGCTGGCATAGACCAACAGCTTCTTGGGAATGCAGCCACGGATCACACAGGTGCCGCCCATCCGCGATTCTTCCGCCAGCGCCACGCGCGCGCCCGCCAACGCCGCCATGCGGCTGGCGCGCACCCCGCCCGACCCGCCGCCGATGACGAACAAATCATAGTCGTATTTCGTCATACCCGTTCGATGACTTCGATTTCGCCGGGGCCGGCAATCAAGAGCGTAGTGGCGATGCCGATGAACAGCCCATGCTCGACCACGCCGGGCACCACGCTGATCGCCGCCGCCAGTTTGGGCGCGCTGTGGATCACCCCAAAAGCGATGTCATAGATCACATTGCCGCCGTCGGTCTTGAACAGGGCGCCATCGCGCTGGCGCAGGGTGATGGGTATGTTGGCATAGCCGGCGGCGGCCAAGGCCGCGTTCAACCGTTGGGCGGTGGATTTGTGGCCGAACTCCACCACCTCCACCGGCAGCGGGAATTTTCCCAGCCGCGGCACCATCTTGGATTCATCGGCGATCACGACCATCTTGCGCGAGGCGGCCGCGACGATTTTTTCCCGCAGCAGCATGCCGCCGCCGCCCTTGATCAAATCCAGATTGCGGTCGGCCTCGTCGGCGCCGTCCACCGTCAGGTCCAGCGGCGCCAGATCGTCCAGGGCCGCCAGGGTGATCCCCAGCTTGCGGGCCAAAGCGGCGGTCTTTTCGGAGGTCGGCACGCAGAGCAGCTTTTCGCCGCCGCGCACCCGGGGCGCCAGCATTTCGACAAACATCTCAGCGGTGGAGCCGGAGCCCAGCCCCAGCTTCATGCCATCCTGGACATAGTCCAAAGCCTTGGCGGCAACGGCGCGTTTGAGGGCGTTTTGATCGGTCATGGCGGCAGACCATACCGGTCCGCTCCGACAAGGCAAGATCGCGGCGGTGCTTTATTCCACTGTCACCGACTTGGCGAGATTTCTTGGCTGATCCACGTCCGTGCCTTTGGCGATGGCCGCATAATAGGCCAGCAACTGCACCGGAATGGCATACAGCAACGGCGTGATGAAGGCATTGGTCTTGGGCACTTCGATCGAGGCCCACACCTTGCCCGCCTTGGCGATGCCGTCGGAATCGGAAATCAACAGCACCTTGCCGCCGCGCGCCATCACTTCCTGCATGTTGGAGATGGTCTTTTCGAAGTGCACGTCATGGGGCGCGATGACGATGATCGGCACCGCCTCGTCAATCAATGCGATGGGCCCGTGCTTCATTTCGCCGGCGGCATAGCCTTCGGCATGGATGTAGGAAATTTCCTTGAGCTTCAGCGCCCCTTCCAAGGCCAGGGGATAACTGGCGCCCCGGCCCATGTAAAGAACGTCGCGCGCCTTGGCGACTTCCTCGGCAACCTGTTTGATCGCCTGTTCCTGTTTGAGGAATTCCGCCATGTGGCGCGGCGTTTCCAGCAGCGAGGCGCAGAGCTTTTTCTCGTCCGTCTCGCTTAAGTTTCCGCGCGCCACGCCCGCCGCGATGGCGAAGGAGGCCAGCGCCGCCAACTGGCAGGTGAAAGCCTTGGTCGAAGCGACGCCGATTTCCGGGCCCGCATAGGTGGGCAGCACGATATCGGCTTCGCGCGCGATGCTGGATTCGGCCACATTCACCACCGCGATGGTGGTCTGGCCTTGCGCCTTGGCATCCTTGAGCGCCGCCAAAGTGTCGGCCGTCTCGCCGGACTGTGAGACGAACAGCGCCACGCCGTTTTCCGGATAGACCGGATTGCGATAGCGCAGCTCCGACGCCACGTCGGTTTCCACCGCCATACGGCCCAGCTTCTCGAACCAGTATTTGCCCACCATGCCGGCGTAATAGGCCGTGCCGCAGGCCGAGATGGTCAGGCGCGACGCCTTAACCAGCACCCCGCGCAGGCCGACGCCCTGCCGGCGCCATGTCGGACCGGCCGGGTCCAGATAATGCGCCAGGGTGTGGCTGACCACTTCGGGCTGCTCATGGATTTCCTTGGCCATGAAATGGGAATGGCCCGCCTT
>DATEEB010000059.1:0-2589 GCA_035281345.1 Rhizomicrobium sp.
AGTGGATTTGTAGACATCGATTGTCTTGCCCTGCATCAAGGCCTTGGCCTCGCTCAGCCCGACCACGCCCAGTTCCGGGGTGGTGAAAACCGCGCTGGGGACGTGGCTATGATCCGGCTTGGTGGGATTGTTCTTGAAGACAGTTTCCACAAAGCACATGGCTTCGTGGATGGCCACCGGCGTCAACTGAACGCGGTCGGTGACATCGCCCACGGCATAGATATGCGGCACGGAGGTCGCGGAATAGTCATCCACCTTCACTTCGCCGCGCTTGCCCAGTTCCACCCCCGCCTTCTCGACATGCAGCGCCATGGTGTTGGGCAGGCGCCCGATCGCCAGCAGAATCTGGTCGCATGCGATCACGGCGCCCGTGTTGGTTTGGGCATGCAGGCAAGACCCGCGTTTCTCCACCTTGGTGAACTCGCAGCCCAACAGCACGTCCAGCCCGCGTTCCTGCATGGAGGCGCACAGAGCATCGCGCATATCGTCATCGAAGCCGCGCAGCGGCTTGTCGCCGCGATAGACCAGGGACACTTTGCTGCCCAGGCCGTGAAAAATATGGGCGAATTCCAAGGCGATATAGCCGCCGCCAGCGATCAGGATGCGCTGGGGCAATTCTTTCAGGTGAAACGCCTCATCCGAGGTAATACAAAGCTGCGCGCCGGGAATGACATGGCTGGTGCCCATTTCGCGGGTGGGCCGGTTGCCGGTGGCGATCAGAATTTTTTCGGCGGTGACGCGCTTGCCGGAATTGAGCAGCAAAAGCGTGTGGGGGTCCTCGAACACCGCGCGGTCCGGAAAGATGGTGACGCCGGCTTTTTCGACATTGGCCGTGTAAAGCCCTTCCAACCGGGCGATCTCGCGGTCCTTGTTGGCGATCAAAGTCGGCCAGTCGAAGCGCGCATCGCCAAAGTCCCAGCCATAGCCGGCGGCGTCCTTCGCATTTTCGGAAAACTGGCTGGCATAGACCAACAGCTTTTTGGGAATGCAGCCGCGGATCACGCAGGTGCCGCCCATCCGCGATTCTTCCGCCAGCGCCACGCGCGCGCCCGCCAGCGCCGCCATGCGGCTGGCGCGCACCCCGCCCGACCCGCCGCCGATGACAAAAAGATCGTAGTCGTATTTCATCTTACGCCATTCCTGTCCCGCCGCTCGCCCAAGCTCGCGGCGTTCGTCGCTTTCGCGGGTCCGCCGGACCCGCTCACGCGTAACCGCGCCGCTCCTCACTCCTGCGTGCTACGCACGCGAAGGGGAGACTGGCCTCAGCCAACTTCATCGTGCGATGACTTCGATCTCGCCGGGGCCGGCAATCAAGAGCGTAGTGGCGATGCCGATGAACAGCCCATGCTCGA
Source organism: Rhizomicrobium sp. (assembly GCA_035281345.1). Lineage (GTDB taxonomy): Bacteria > Pseudomonadota > Alphaproteobacteria > Micropepsales > Micropepsaceae > Rhizomicrobium. The sequence continues at coordinate 1,353 of DATEEB010000059.1, forward strand.
CCACGCCGGGCACCGCTTGAAGCGCCGCCGCCAGTTTGGGCGCGCTGTGGATCACCCCAAAAGCGATGTCATAGATCACATTGCCGCCGTCGGTCTTGAACAGGGCACCATCGCGCTGGCGCAGGGTCATGGGCATGTTGGCATAACCGGCGGCGGCCAAGGCCGTGTTCAGCCTTTGGGCGGTGGATTTGTGGCCGAACTCCACCACCTCCACCGGCAGCGGGAATTTTCCCAGCCGCGGCACCATTTTGGATTCATCGGCGATCACGACCATCTTGCGCGAGGCGGCCGCGACGATTTTTTCCCGCAGCAGCATGCCGCCGCCGCCCTTGATCAGGTCCAGATTGCGGTCGGCCTCGTCGGCGCCGTCCACCGTCAGGTCCAGCGGCGCCAGATCGTCCAGCGCCGCCAGGGTGATCCCCAGCTTGCGGGCCAGGGCGGCGGTCTTTTCGGAGGTCGGCACGCAGAGCAGCTTTTCGCCGCCGCGCACCCGGGGCGCCAGCATTTCGACAAACATCTCAGCGGTGGAGCCGGAGCCCAGCCCCAGCTTCATGCCGTCCTGGACATAGTCCAAAGCCTTGGCGGCAACGGCGCGTTTGAGGGCGTTTTGATCGGTCATAGCGGCAGACCATACCGGTCCGCTCCGACAAGGCCAAGCGCCCGATTATCGTAAAGCGCTCCCAGAACGGGGAGCCATGTTCGAACTTTGTGTAAGCGCGCCGCGAGGAATTTTGGGGCGTGAGCAGGAGCGTCGCGCGGAGCGGGCTTAACGCCCGTGAGCACGCGCGACGAACTCACGACCCAAAAGGCCCGCGGCTATTCGACTGTTACGCTCTTTGCCAAATTGCGCGGCTGGTCGACGTCGGTGCCCTTGGCGATGGCGGCGTAATAAGCCAGCAACTGCACCGGAATGGCATAGAGCAAGGGCGTGATGAAGGCATTGGTCTTGGGCACCTCGATCGAGGCCCAGACCTTGCCCGCCTTGGCGATGCCGTCGGAATCGGAGATCAGCAGCACCTTGCCGCCGCGCGCCATCACTTCCTGCATGTTGGAGATGGTCTTTTCGAAATGCACATCGTGCGGCGCGATGACGATGATCGGCACCGCCTCGTCAATCAATGCGATGGGGCCGTGCTTCATCTCGCCGGCGGCATAACCTTCGGCATGGATATAGGAAATTTCCTTGAGCTTCAGCGCCCCTTCCAAGGCCAGGGGATAACTGGCGCCCCGGCCCATG
>DATEEB010000060.1:0-6886 GCA_035281345.1 Rhizomicrobium sp.
CGGCAACACATCGGCGGGCGTGATCCTGCGCTGAGCTTCGGACATATCAGTCCTCCTTCAAACGGAAAGCGCGGGCCATGATCTGGATAGGATGTTCCGGCTCGCGCGCCGGCGTGTCGGTGTGCGCTACGATATGCACGGCAGCCAGCGGGCAGTCGGATACAATGTGCCCGCGCGGCTTGGCGTTCACCGCTTTAAACACCGGCTTGCCGACCTTCACGGCCACGTCATGGGTCGGCTTGACCACGCCGAAGGTGCCGCCATGGCCCGAGCAGCGTTCGATCACATCCACCGGCGTATGGGGAATCATTTTCAGCATTTCCGCCGCCTTGGGTCCCATATTCTGGGCGCGGGCGTGACAGGCCAGATGCACCGTGACGCCTTCGGGCAGGCCGGTAAGCCCTGGCGGCAGGCCGTCCTTCTTGGCCACGTCCACCACATATTCGTCGATGTCGAAGGTGTTTTCCTGCACGCGCTTCACGTCCGGATTGTCGGGACAGATCAGCGCCCATTCGGATTTCAGCATCAGCCCGCAGGAGGCGGTGAGCGCGACAATGTCGTAGCCCTGGTCAATCAGCTTGACCAATTCCTTGGATACTTTTGCCGCATTCTCGGCGACGCGGCTCAGTTCGGCCTGCTCCAGGAATGGCATGCCGCAACAGCCGGGGTAAGCGACTTTGGTTTCCACGCCGATATGGTTGAGCACGGCACGGGCATCCATGCCGGTTTGCGGCTTGTTGTAGTTGACGAAACAGGTGGCATAGAGCGCGGCCTTGCGTTTGCCGAAGGCGGGCGCGGCCTTGTTGACTTCATTCTCCTGCTGTTTCGCAGCCGATACAAAAGTGCGGGCGTGGAATTTGGGCAGCGGCGCCTTGGCGTCGATGCCGGCGGTCTTTTCCATCAGCGCCCGCATCGGCTTGTTGTCCTGGCCGGAGGCCCAGTTGACGATGGGCGAGACAAAACGCGCCGCGGTGCCGTTGCGATCCATTTCCGCCAGCTGGCGCTGGACGAATTCGGTATTGCCTTTCTTGGCCTCGACAAAGCGGTGGCGCAGCATCAGATGCGGAAAATCCAGCATGAAGGGATGCGGCGGCACATAGGGGCATTTGGTCATAAAGCACATGTCGCAAAGCGTGCAGGCTTCGACCACCGGCTTGAAATCCTCGGACGCCAGGTGCTCGACATCCTCCTTGGGACTGTTGTCGATCAGGTCGAACAGGCGCGGGAAGGAATCGCATAGATTGAAGCAGCGGCGGCAGCCGTGACAGATGTCGAACACCCGGCGCATTTCCGCGTCCAGCTTGGCCTCATCGGCAAAGTCGGGGTCCTGCCATTTGATGATCTCGCGGGTGGGGGCGTCCAGGCTGCCTTCGCCGGTCATGGCTGCTCCAGGGATGGTACGACGTGGCTGAGGCCCGCCTCCCCCTCTTGCGCGAAGCGCATGGAGGGGGAGATGCCGTAGCTGGCCAAGACACCAAATCGCGACGGCGATTTGGTGTCGCCAGACAGCGAAGGCAGAGGGGGTTACTGACCTAAAGTGTCGAGCGCCTTCTGGAAGCGGCCGGCATGGGACTTCTCGGCCTTGGCCAGGGTCTCGAACCAGTCGGCGATTTCGTCAAAGCCTTCCGACCGGGCGGTCTTGGCCATGCCCGGATACATGTCGGTATATTCGTGGGTCTCGCCCGCGATCGAAGCCTTGAGATTGGCGTCTGTGGCGCCGATCGGCTCGCCAGTCGCCGGATCGCCCACTTCCTCCAGATATTCCAGATGGCCATGGGCATGGCCGGTTTCGCCTTCGGCGGTGGAGCGGAATACGGCGGCGACATCGTTATGGCCTTCCACGTCCGCCTTCTGTGCGAAATAGAGATAGCGGCGGTTGGCCTGGCTTTCGCCGGCGAAGGCTTCCTTGAGATTTTCCCAGGTCTTGGTGTTCTTCAGTGCGGGCATGTGGGCCTCCTATGCGGTGAAAATTCCAGGCGCCAGACTGTCTGTGTCGACGGGGCCTGTCAATAGTTTAGAACGATTCTAAACTGTGAGAATGACTCTCAAACTTGGCGGGCGGACTAGGCGCGTTTTACGCGCACCACCACATCGACCCGCTCCACCGTCAGTCCGGGCGGCGGGTTGGGAACACCGGCCACCGAAATGGCCTCGCCCGGAATGTCGATCAACACGCCTTCCTTTTCGAGGAAAAAATGTTGGTGATCGCCGGTATTGGTGTCGAAATAACTACGCGCCGCATCCACGATGACCTGGCGCAACAAACCGGCTTGGGTGAACTGATGCAGGGTATTATAGACCGTGGCCAGGGAGACCTTCACGCCCGCCTCGGTGACTTCGTCGTGCAGGCTCTCCGCGGTGACATGCCGGTCGCAGTCCTGAAACAGCAGGCTGGCCAGTTCCACCCGCTGACGGGTGGGACGTAGGCCGGCATGGCGCAACCGTTCCATGGTTTGGGCTGCCAAGATTTTGCCGTTACGCGGGGCTTTGCCCATCAATTCACGTCCTCTTTGCGGACATCCGCCTGCAAGGGGCGGGATAACCTGCTAGACTGGGAAAGATATATCTTAGAACAGTTCTAAAGCAAGCGGCCTTGCGTTTCGAGTAGCCCAACATCCTCTTTTCGGGTAGGGAACCCGCAAGGAAACGTCAAAGTTTTCAAGTGTGTTTTCAAGGAAGAAACCAAGCCGTGGACCAGCCCTTGCGCAAATCCTCTTTCGATCTTCAAGGCCTGTTGGCCTGCGCCAGGGGGGAGTTGTTCGGGCCGGGCAATCCGCAACTGCCGATGCCGCCCATGCTGATGTTCGACCGCATCACCTCCATCACTGAGGATGGCGGCGAAGCGGGCAAGGGCGAGATCGTTGCTGAGTTCGACATCAATCCCGATCTCTGGTTTTTCAAATGCCATTTCGAGGGCGATCCGGTCATGCCGGGCTGCTTGGGGTTGGACGCCCTGTGGCAGATGGTCGGTTTTTTCCTGGGCTGGATGGGCGGTCTTGGCCGTGGCCGGGCGCTGGGCGTGGACGAAGTCAAATTTACCGGCATGGTGCTGCCCACCGCCAGAAAGATCACCTATATCGTGAACCTTAAGCGCGTGATTATGCGCAAGCTGGTCTTGGGGATAGCGGACGGCATCATGAAGGTGGACGGCAAGGTGGTTTATGAAGCCAAAGGTCTTAAGGTCGGCCTGTTCACCGATGCGGCGGCGGCTTTGGCCCAAAGCAGTCCCGCGCCTGCCTCTGCCTGATAATTCCGATTCTCACCCTTCGGCAGGCTCAGGGTGAGGATTAAAACCCATCCTCATGCTGAGCCTCCTGAACTTGTCGAGGGGGCAAGCATGAGGGCACAAAGGTTCGCATGAAAAGAGTGGTTGTCACCGGCCTCGGCATCGTGTCTTCCATCGGCAGCAATGCCGCCGAAGTCACCGAGTCGTTGCGTCATGCCCGTTCGGGCATCGTTGCGGCTGAAGATTATATCCGTCTTGGTTTCCGCTCCCAGGTCCATGGCTCGCTCAAGATCAATCTGGACGAGGTGGTGGATCGCCGCGCGCGGCGGTTCCAAGGCGATGGCGCCGGCTATTGCTGGGTGGCGATGAACCAGGCGATTGCCGATGCCGGTCTGGAGGAAAAAGACATTTCCAATCCGCGCACCGGCTTGATCGTGGGCTCGGGCGGTCCCAGCACTAAGGCCATTGTGCAGGCGGCCGACATCACCCGCCAGAACAATTCCCCCAAGCGGGTGGGCCCCTTTGCAGTTCCCAAGGCGATGTCCTCCACCGTCAGCGCCAATCTGTCCACCTGGTTCAAGACCAAGGGCTATAATTATTCCATCTCATCCGCCTGCTCGACCTCGGCCAATTGCATCGGCAATGCCTTTGAACTGATCCAGTGGGGCAAGCAGGACATGATGTTCACCGGTGGCGGCGAGGAACTGGATTGGACGCTCAGCGAATTGTTCGACGCCATGGGCGCGATGTCGTCCAAGTACAATGCGTCGCCCGAAAGCGCCTCCCGCGCCTATGACATCAATCGCGACGGCTTTGTGATTTCCGGCGGCGGCGGCATTCTGGTGTTGGAGGAATTGGAGCACGCCAAGGCGCGCGGCGCCAAGATTTATGCCGAAATGGTGGGCTATGGCGCGACCGCCGACGGTGCTGACATGGTGGCGCCATCCGGCGAAGGCGCTGTGCGCTGCATGCAGTTGGCGCTGGAAGGGGTAAAGGCGCCGGTGGATTACATCAATCCCCACGCCACCTCGACGCCGGTGGGCGATGTGCCCGAGATCAACGCCATCAAAACCGTGTTCGGGGCCAAGACGCCTGCGATCAGCGCCACCAAGTCGCTCACCGGCCACAGCCAGGGCGCGGCCGGTGTGCATGAGGCGATCTACACGCTTTTGATGATGCAGAATGATTTCATCTGTGAAAGCGCCAATATCGTGGATCTGGATCCGGCCGTGGCGGGCGCCAATATCGTGCGCCAGCGCATCGACAATGCCCGGATCAATGTCGCGCTTTCTAACAGCTTCGGTTTTGGCGGCACCAATGCCTGCCTGGTTTTTCAGCGTTATGAAAAGTGATGCCCCCATGGAACAGAAAACACCCCGGGATCACATCATGGATGCAGCAAGAGCCGGACTGATGCCAAAAACAGGACTGATGAATGGCAAGCGCGGTCTGGTCATGGGCGTGGCCAATGATCATTCCATTGCCTGGGGTATCGCGCAGATGCTGGCGAGCCAGGGCGCACAAATCGCCTTTACTTATCAGGGCGAGGCGCAGAAAAAGCGGTTGGCTCCCTTGGCCGGCTCCATCGGGTCCCATCTGGTGATGCCGGCCGATGTCGAAAGCGACGAACAGCTGGACGCGGTGTTCGACACTTTAAAGCGCGAATGGGGCGGCCTCGATTTTCTGGTGCATTCTCTGGCCTTTTCCGACCGCGAAGAATTGAAGGGCCGCTATGTCGATACCAGCCGCGCCAACTTCGCCAGAAGTCTCGATATTTCCTGCTATTCTTTCACCGCCGTGGCGCAGCGCGTGGCGCGGTTGATGTCCCATGGCGGCAGTCTGGTGACCCTGACCTATCTGGGCGCCCAGCGGGTGATGCCCAACTACAATGTGATGGGTGTGGCCAAGGCGGCGTTGGAAGCCAGTGTGCGCTATCTTGCCGCCGATCTGGGCAAGGATGGCATCCGCGTCAACGCCATTTCGGCCGGTCCCATGCGCACCCTGGCGGGCGCGGCGGTGGGCGATGCCCGCATGGTGTTCAAATGGAACAAAAGCCATTCTCCGCTCAAAAGGACCGTGGACCTTAACCATGTCGGCGGCGCGGCCTTGTATTTGCTCAGCGATCTGGCAGGTGGGGTGACGGGCGAAGTCCATTTCGTCGATGCCGGGTTCAATGTCATCGGCATGCCGCCGACCGCGGACTTGAAGGGATGGACACCGCCGGAGAACGGTCATGACCCTTCCGACGGGAAGGCGGACACGTAAGCGTGTTAGCGCGTGCTCGCACGCGCGAGGGTGAGGGGGTTATGTCCGCTTCTTCGCTGCTTCGGCAAAGCGTTCGAACAGGTAATGGCTGTCCATCGGGCCGGGCGAGGCTTCGGGGTGATACTGGACGCTGAAGACATCCTTGCCTTCGACCGCGATGCCGCAATTGGTGTTGTCGAACAGCGAGACATGGGTCTCGGTGATGCCCTTGGGCAGGCTGTCGCGGTCCACCGTGAAGCCGTGATTCATGGACACGATCTCCACCTTGCCGGTGGTCAGATCCTTGACCGGATGATTGGCGCCATGATGGCCCTGCGCCATCTTCTTGGTTTTGGCGCCCAGCGCCAAACCTAGCATCTGATGACCCAGACAGATGCCGAACACTGGCGTTCCGGTGGCGATCACGCCCTGAATGGTGGGAATGGCATAGGCGCCCGTCGCCGCCGGATCGCCGGGGCCGTTGGACAACAGAACGCCATGCGGCGCATGGCGCATGACTTCTTCGGTGGTGGTATTGGCCGGCACCACGGTGATGTCGGCACCCATGCCCGCCAACAGACGCAAGATATTCCGCTTCACGCCATAATCGATCACGGTGACGCGGAAGCTGGGTCTATCCTCTTTTTTGTACCCTTCGCCCCAGGCCCAGGGCATCTCGTTCCATTTGCTGGTCTGGCGTGACGTCACGTCCTTGGCCAGGTCCAACCCTTCCAGCCCGGCAAAGCTCTTGGCCTGTTTGATCAAGGCTTCGCGGTCCAGCGCCGCACTTTTTGAATTGGAAGAGGGGGCCAGATTGACCACCACGCCATGCGGCATGCCCTTTTCGCGGATCAGCGCGGTCAGGGCGCGGGTGTCGATTCCCGCCACCGCCGGAATATTGTGTTTCTTCAGCCAGCCATCCAGCGCCAGCAGATTGCGGTAGTTGGAAGGATACTGCGCATCGGCGCGCACGATCAGCCCACGCACCGCCGGCGTTACCGTTTCGATGTCTTCCGCGTTGGTGCCGACAATGCCGATATGGGGAAAGGTGAAGGCGACGATCTGGCCGGCATAAGAGGGATCGCTGAGGATCTCCTGATAGCCGGTCATGGCGGTGTTGAAACAGACCTCGCCCACCGCCGCGCCTTGTGCGCCAAAGCCGGTGCCTTCGAAGAAGGTGCCGTCCGCCAGCATCAAGCCTCCTTTGCTGAAGGGGGCACGCGAAAATACCGTCTCCGCGCTGGCGGAGTGGGCTTTAGATGCGTCGGTCATGGAAGGCCTCGAATTTGCGCGAAAATAGGGAGCGGTCCATGTCCCGTCAACTAGAACTTATCCTGTTGTTTCAATAGGTTGGAATTATCCACCGATTCCAGATAGGTTCGCCGCGCATTCCTTGATGAGAAATCCCATGTCCCT
>DATEEB010000061.1:0-2169 GCA_035281345.1 Rhizomicrobium sp.
GTCACTGGAACCTAAATCCAGCGCGTCTACCAGTTCCGCCATGTCCGCATTCATGCGGACCACTTTTAAAGATCCGCCTTTTGGGCGCAATTCCGCCCGAAGCGGGCCCCTATAGCAGGGGTTTTGGGGGGTTGCTAGGGCCGTTACGACCCGGGGAGCGAAATCGGCTTTTCCATGAAAACACTGGTTACCACGGCCTGCGGCGGCATCGAAGCATAGGGCTCATACGCGCCGCAGACCGCGAATCCCGCGCGCCGGTAAAATTGGATCGCAGCCCCCGAATAGACGCCCGTCTCTAGCCGCAACAGCGTATGACCCGCCTGGGCCGCTTCAGCGGTCAGCCGCGCCATGATCGCATCCGCGACCCCCTGCCCGCGCAAGTGCAAACGCACATACATACGCTTCACTTCGGCAAAGCCGTCGAACAGGGCCACGCCGCCGCAACCGACCGGCTCTTCCTGCAAGCGCGCCACAAAAAACCGGATATGCCGTTGAAAGAGGGCATCCAGCTGTAGGCCATGGCGCTGTTCGGGACTGTAAAGACCAGACAGTTCATCATTGAGTTCGCCCACCAAAAATCGGACATCGTCATCCGGGATCGTCGCCAACGAGATGTCCACCGGGACCACCAATCAACTCCGCGTCAAGGAAACGACATAGCGGCAGAGATCCTTGCTCTTGTTGGCAAAAGTCACTTCCGAGGGTGGACCGAAGCCCAGACAATCGCCCGCTTCCAATTCATGGGTTTCGCCGCCTTCGGTCAATGTCAGCGTTCCGGCTTGAACCCAGACGATCTGGCGAATGCGGCTGTAGGAGGAAACCGGCATCGTGACAGCCTGGCCGGGCGGCATCTCGACGTGAACCAGCTCCATCGGGTGATCGGAACGGCTGAAAATCTGCTTGCGGACATAGCCGGTGGCAGGATCGCGCCACACCGGCTGATCAGCGGCGCGCGACAGGCGCGGCTTTTCTCCTTCCGCGCGTAACAACAATCCCGCCAGAGTCAGATCGAAGGCGGTGGCGAGCCGCAGCAAAATCACCGCGGATGGGCTCATCTCGCCCCGCTCGATCTTACTGATACTGGCTTTGGCGACGCCGGAGCGTTCCGCGAGTTCGGCCAGCGACCAGTTACGGCCATCGCGCTCCAGGCGGATTTGGCGCGCCAGGGCCGCTTCAGCGCTGTCTACTATAGTATCCATTCGTCTCTTATAAGAGACATTTGGCGTCAGGGCAATCCCGCCAGCACCTTGGGCAGCATCTCCGGCAGATCCTCGGCGGTCAGGCCGGGGCCAAAACGGCTGGCGGCATCGCCATGCAGCCAGGTCCCGCAGGCCACCGCATCGAATGCCCCCATCCCTTGCGCCAAAAGCCCGGCAATCAACCCCGCCAGCACATCGCCAGCTCCCGCCGTCGCCAAATTGGGCGGCGCATTGGCGTTGATCGCCGTCTTGCCGGTCGAGTCGGCGATCACCGTATCGGCGCCCTTGAGCAGCACCACCGCGCCGGCCAGCGCGGCGGCGGCGCGCACCGCTTCCACTTTGCTCGCATATTTGTCCAACAGGCCGGGAAACAACCGCTCGAATTCGCCCCGGTGCGGCGTCAAAACACAACGGTCGTCCAACACATTGAAAAGCGCCTTGGGATCGCCCTCAAATGCGCTCAGCGCATCGGCGTCCAGCACCGCCGCGCTGCCGCTCTTGAGAACCGCATCCACCAACGCGCGCGCCTCCCCGCCGAGGCCCAGCCCGGGTCCGATCACCACCGCATTCAACCGCTTGTCCGCCAAGAGCACGCCCAGCCCCGCCGCGCCGTCGAAGGGCTTGAGCATGATGGCGGTCAAATGCGCCGCGTTGACCGCAAGCGCATCCGGCGGCGAGGCCACGCTCACCAGCCCTGCGCCGACCCGCAAGGCCGCGCGGGCCGCCAGACGCGCCGCACCAGTGGCATGGGCAGGACCGCTGACCACGACGCAATGGCCGCGGGAATATTTGTGCCCTTCCAATCGCGGCCAGGGAAAATGCCAAAGCACGGGCGCGTTTTCATACAGCCATGTGTTGGCGGCCTCAGGCGGGATGCCGATATCGGCCACCACCGTCTCGCCGCACAGCCCGCGGCCCGGCAACAGCAGATGGCCGGGTTTCTTGCGGAAGAAAGTGACGGTCAATGCCG
>DATEEB010000062.1:0-10360 GCA_035281345.1 Rhizomicrobium sp.
GGCTTCGATGTCTTCCGGCGGGGCGGTGCGGCGATACTGGCCCAGGGTGAACAAGGCGATGCGGCGCACATCCACCAACCCCAATAAGAGGGTTTCGAACTGGTCGCGGCGCTGGATGGTGGAAAGCCTTTTGTCCCGCAGAATATCCAGACCCTTGTGGATATTGTCGTCCACAAAGGCCTCCGCGACATTGGCCGCGGCCCAGGCGGGTCTGGCCACGACGAGGGGGAGGGCGAACAAGGCCAGCGTGGCGCGGCGCGTCAAGGTCGGAAGGCGCATAAGGAAGTTCCTGTTTGGGCGATGTTCGTGGGTTGCTATGGCAAGTTCAAGGCAGGCAATGCAGACATCGATGCGGGTTATATAGGAACCTCTCATGGTCCCCAACGGGGTGGAACTCGTTAAAAATCGGGCAGTTCCGCAGGGTCCGGCTTGCGCCCGTTGCGAATCTGTTCTTCCCGGTATTGGCGGTAGAAATTGCGCAAGGAAGCATAATAGTCGACGGAACTGCGCTGGATTCCTTGCAGGGTTTGATAGGTCTGAGACCTAAGGTCCAGCAAAGTGAAATAGCCGCGTCCGCCCGCCCACCAGATATGCTGCTTTATTGGGATCAGATTGGTGGGATCGATGATCCAGTCCGTAGCCAGGCCGACAGCGTCGCGCGGATTGCTGGGCCCAAAAAAGGGCAACACCAGATAAGGCCCTTCCTTGACGCCATGCACCGCCAGCGTCTGGCCCATGTCTTCGCCATGGCCGGGAATCCCGGCTTTGCTGGCGGGGTCGAAAAAACCGCCCAGTCCCAGAGTGGAATTGATCGCCAGCCGGCCCAATGACTGCGAAGCGCGCTTGGCTTCGCCTTGCAAAACGTCATTCACGAAAATGATGGGCAGCGACAGATTGCCCAGGAAATTGTGCACGCCCCGGCGCCCGCCTTCCGGCACCAGAATGAAGTAAAGGCCCACGGTTGGAATGACGAAATACTTGTCGATCTTGGCGTTGAATTTCATCGTCTCCCGGTTGGTGGCCTCATAGGGATCATTGGCCGCCAAGGCTTGGGGGGACGGGGGCGTGGTGGCGCAGCCCGCCAGGACCAGCCCGCATAGTCCCAGCAGCAGCCCGCGAAGCCCGAACATTCCACCCAAAACCCGAGATTTCCCGGGTTTTGCCGGTTTTTGGGGGGAGAATCCAGCCCCCTTGCAGCCGTATCTGTCCTAAGCATATAAAGATATGCTTATATGTGAGGCGAAGGGTTGGACAGGCTGGTTTCCATGCTGCGGGCCGCGGGCGACCCTACCCGGTTGCGCCTGCTGTTGCTGCTGCGCCAGGCGGAACTGACGGTCAGCGAGCTGATCGAAATCGTGGGCCAGTCCCAGCCCCGCGTTTCGCGCCATCTCAAACTGTTGGGCGAGGCGGGGCTGGTGGAACGTTTCAAGGAAGGAAGCTGGGTGTTCTGCCGAGCCGCCGACCGTGGCACCGGTGCGGAATTGGGCGCGGCCATCGCGGCCCTAGCCGACCCCGCGTTGCAGGAAGCCGATAGAGCGCGGCTGGCCAATATCCGCCAGGCCCGCGCCAATGCCGCCGCCGCCTACTTCAAATCCAACGCCGCGGAATGGGAACGCATCCGCGCCCTGCATGCGCCCGAAAAAGACGTGGAAGACGCCATCGCGCGCCACCTGACCGCCGCGGCAATCGAGAATTTCCTGGATGCCGGCACCGGCACCGGACGGATGCTGGAATTGATCGCGCCCCGCGCCAAACGCGCGGTGGGCATCGATGTCAGCCCCGACATGCTGGCCATCGCCCGCGACCGGTTGCTGCGGGAAAATGTTCAGAACGCGCAAGTGCGCCTGGGCGATATTTACCGTTTGCCTTTTGCCAATGGCGCGGCCGGTGCGGGTTTCGATGTCGTTCTGTTCCATCAGGTGCTGCACTATCTGGACGATCCTGGCACGGCGGTGGCGGAAGCCGCGCGCGTGATGGCACCGGGCGGCCGCTTGTTGATCGCCGACTTCGCGCCGCATAAGGAAGAATTCCTGCGGGACGAATTCGCCCATCGCCGCCTGGGATTCTCCGACCGGGAAGTGGAGGGATGGTTTTCCGCCGCGGGCCTGGCCGGCGCGGGCAGCGAAACCATCGCACCGCAACGGGCCGGGGAAAAACTCACCGTCAAATTGTGGCTCGCCGCCGCAAAAATCAAAAGCAAAAAAGAAGCCGCATGAGCCTGGAAAATCTGATCAACAATCCGAGCCCGATTGCGGTCTCGTTCGAATTTTCGCCGCCCAAAACCGACGAGGCGGAAGCCAGCCTGTGGACGGCGATCCGCCGGCTGGAGCCGTTGGCGCCTTCCTTCGTCTCCGTGACCTATGGCGCGGGCGGCTCCACCCGTGAACGCACCCACGCAACCGTCAAACGCATCGTCGAGGAAACCGGCCTGAAACCGGCGGCACATCTGACCTGCGTGGCGGCGCCGAAGGGCGAGATCGACGATATCGTGCGCGCCTATTGGGATGCGGGCATCCGCCATATCGTGGCCTTGCGTGGCGATATGCCGAATATGAGCGGGCCTTACTGCGCGCATCCCGACGGCTACCGTTCCACGCCCGAATTGATCGCGGGCATCCAAAAAATCGCGCCGTTTGAAGTCAGCGTGTCCTTCTATCCCGAACGGCACCCGGATTCGCCCAGCCATGGCCATGACATCGCATTGCTGAAAGCCAAGATGGACGCTGGCGCTTCGCGCGCCCTGGGCCAATTCTGTTTCGCCAATGATTTGACGGCGCGCTTCCGTGACGATGCCGCGCGCGCCGGTATCACTATTCCCATCGTGCCCGGCGTGATGCCCACCACCAATTTCAACGGCGTGGCGCGCATGGCGGGCAAGGCCGGCGCCTCCATTCCGGCCTGGCTGGCCAAGGCTTATGAAGGGTTGGATGACGATGTGGAAACCCGGCGCATTGTCGCCGCCGCGGTGCTGTCCGATCAGGTGGAACAGCTGCGCAGCCGCGGTTTCGGCCAGTTTCATTTCTATACGCTGAACCAGGCCAACCTCACCTATGCGGCCTGCCGCATTCTGGGAATAGCGCCCAAGGATTTGTCATGAGTTTCACCCGAGACACCCGTATTGCCTGGATGAAGGCGGAAGCCAAGAAGCGCCTTCTGCTGCTGGACGGCTCCTGGGGCGTGATGATCCAGGGCTTCAAGCTGGGCGAAGAGGATTTCCGGGGCGCCCGCTTCGGCAATCATCCCTCAGAGCTCAAAGGCAACAACGACCTTTTGACCCTGACCAAGCCGGAAATCATCCAGAATATCGGCCGCCAATATCTGGAAGCCGGGGTGGATTTCATCGAAACCAACACTTTCAATTCCAATTTCACCAGCCAGGAAGATTACGGTCTTGGCCATCTGGTGGGCGAATTGAACGAAGCGGGCGCGCGGCTGGCGCGCGAGTTGTGCGACGAATTCTCCACCTCTGCGCGGCCGCGGCTTGTCGCGGGTGTTTTGGGACCGGCAAACAGGACCGCCACCATCTCGCCCGATGTCAATGATCCCGCCTTCCGCAACATCACTTTCGATCAGTTGCGCGAGACCTATCGCGAGGGCACGCGCGGTCTGATCAAGGGCGGCTCCGATGTGTTGATGATCGAGACGGTATTCGACACCTTGAACTGCAAGGCGGCGATTTACGCCATTGAGGAAGTGTTCGAGGAATTGGACCTGCGCCTGCCGGTATGGATTTCGGGCACCATCACCGATCTGTCGGGCCGCACCCTTACGGGGCAGACCCCGGAAGCCTTCTGGCATTCGGTGCGCCATGCCGATCCCTTTGCCATCGGGCTCAACTGCGCCCTGGGCGCCAAGGAACTGCGCCCTTATATCGCCGATCTGGCGGCGGCCTGCGACACGCTGGTCTCGGCGCATCCCAATGCCGGTCTGCCCAACGAATTTGGCGGTTATGACGAGTCGCCGCAAACCATGGCCGCGATGATCGGCGAGTTCGCCCGTTCCGGCCTGGTGAACATCGTGGGCGGTTGCTGCGGCACCAAGCCCGAGCATATCGCCGCCTTTGGCGCGGCCATCAAAAACGTGACGCCGCGCGCCGTGCCGGGCAAGCCCAAATATATGCGCCTGTCGGGACTAGAGCCCTTCACCCTGACGCCCGACCTGAACTTCATCAATGTCGGTGAGCGCACCAACATCACCGGCTCGGCGAAATTCCGCAAATTGATCGCCGCCAACGACTATGAAGCGGCGCTGGAGGTGGCGCGCCAGCAGGTGGAGAATGGCGCCCAGATCATCGACATTAACATGGACGAGGGGTTGATCGATTCCGAAGCCGCGATGACCCGCTTCGTCAATATGATCGCCGGTGAGCCCGATATTTCCAAAGTGCCGCTGATGATCGACAGCTCCAAATGGAGCGTGATCCAGGCGGGCCTGAAATGCTGCCAGGGCAAGGCGGTGGTCAATTCCATCTCGCTGAAGGAAGGCGAGGACGCCTTCATCGCGCATGCCCGCGAAGTGCGCCGTTTCGGCGCGGCCGTGGTGGTGATGGCCTTTGACGAGGTGGGCCAGGCCGACACGCGCGCGCGCAAGACCGAAATCTGCAAACGCGCCTATGACATTTTGGTGATCAAGGTCGGTTTTCCGCCGGAAGACATCATCTTCGATCCCAACATCTTCGCGGTCGCCACCGGCCTGGAAGAGCATAACGAGTATGGCAAGGCCTTTATCGAGGCCGCCGCGATCATTCGCCGTGAAAATCCGCACGCCCATATCTCGGGCGGCGTCTCCAACTTCTCCTTTTCCTTTCGCGGCAATGAGAAGGTGCGCGAGGCGATGCATTCGGTATTTCTGTTCCACGCCATCAAGGCGGGCATGGATATGGGCATCGTCAATGCCGGCCAGCTTTCGGTCTATCAGGACATTCCCACGCCGTTGCGCGAAGGGATCGAGGATGTGCTGTTCAACCGCCGGGAGGACGCCACAGAGCGGCTGTTGGCCCTGGCGCAGGAATATCGCGGCGACGGTTCGACCGCCGAAGTGGAAGACGCGGCCTGGCGCTCGCTGCCGGTGATCGAGCGCATCACCCATGCCATGGTGCACGGCATCGATGCTTTCATTGTCGAGGATACGGAAGAGGCCCGCGCCGCCGCCGCCCGTCCGCTGGATGTCATCGAAGGCCCGCTGATGGCGGGCATGAATGTGGTGGGCGATCTGTTCGGTTCGGGCAAGATGTTCCTGCCGCAGGTGGTGAAATCGGCTCGCGTCATGAAGAAAGCCGTGGCCTATCTCTTGCCTTTCATGGACGCCGACAAGAGCCAGGTAAAGGAACCCGCCGGCAAGATCATCATGGCGACGGTCAAAGGCGATGTGCACGATATCGGCAAGAACATTGTCGGGGTGGTGCTGCAGTGCAATGGTTACGAGGTGATCGACCTGGGGGTGATGACACCGACCCAGAAGATTCTCGACGCCGCGCGCGAGCACAAGGCCAATATCATCGGCCTGTCGGGGTTGATCACGCCCTCGCTGGACGAAATGGTGACGGTGGCGTCCGAAATGGAGCGCCAGGGTTTTGACATTCCGCTTCTGATCGGCGGCGCGACCACGTCGCGCGTCCATACGGCGGTGAAGATCGATCCCGCCTATCGCCGGGGCCAGACCGTTTATGTCACCGATGCCAGCCGTGCGGTCGGCGTGGCGTCCAGCCTGCTCAGCAAGGACAGCGGCGCCGGCTATGCCGCCGATATCCGCGTCGAGTATGAAAAGATCGCGCATGGCCATGCCAATCAGAAAAGCGGCGGCAAGCGGCTGACCATCGAACAGGCGCGCGCCAACCGGGCGCGGCCGGATTTTTCCGGCTATGTCCCGCCGCAACCCGGTTTTTTCGGCGTGCGAAAATATACCAATTACGATCTGGCGGAATTGGCGAAGTACATAGACTGGACGCCTTTCTTCCAGACCTGGGAACTGGCCGGTCCCTATCCCGCCATTCTCACCGATGACAAGGTGGGCAAGGCCGCAACAGACTTGTTCAACGACGCGCAAAAAATGCTGGCCAAGATCATCGAAGGCAAATGGCTGCAGGCCAGCGGCGTGATCGGTTTTTGGCCCGCCAACCAATCACCGGACAATGTGGACGATATTGTCGTCTATGGCGACAAGGCGCGCAAATTCCCGATTGCCACGCTGCACACCTTGCGTCAGCAGATGGCGCGGGAGGCGGGCCGCCCCAATCTGGCACTGTCGGATTTCATCGCGCCCGTGGGGATAGAAGATTATATCGGCGGCTTTGCGGTGACGGCGGGTCTTGGCGAAGACAAGCACATCAAAAAGTTCGAGGCGGCCAAGGACGACTATTCCGCGATTCTGTTGCGGGCGTTGGCCGACCGGCTGGCGGAAGCCTTTGCCGAGCGCATGCATCAACTGGTGCGCCAGAATTATTGGGGCTATGCGGCGGATGAGACGCTGAGCAATGACGAGCTGATCCAGGAAGCCTATCGCGGCATCCGTCCGGCGCCGGGCTATCCCGCCCAGCCCGAACATTCGGAAAAAGCCACCCTGTTCAAGCTGCTGGATGCCGAGGACAAGATCGGTGTCAAACTGACCGAAAGCTATGCCATGTGGCCGGGGTCTTCAGTGTCGGGCTTTTATTACGCCCATCCCGAAAGCCGTTACTTCGGCGTAGGCAAGATCGAGCGCGATCAGGTGGAAGATTACGCCAAACGCAAGGGCTGGGACATCGCCACCGCCGAACGTTGGCTGGCGCCTTTGCTCAACTATAATCCCCGCGCGGTTGATGCCGCTTAAGGAGCGTTATGTCGGTCTGGGGTAAAGTCAGCGGCGCGGCAGCGGGGCTATTTGTCGGTGGCCCGATCGGCGCCGTTGTGGGCGCGGTGGTCGGGCATATCTTTCTGGACCGCGAGGCCGATCCTGGCGTCACCTTCACCATCGCCGTGGTGGCGCTGTCCGGCAAGATGGCGCGTGCCGACGGCGTGTTGACGGAAGCGGAATTCGAAGTCTTCCAGCGCGTCTTCGGCGTGCCGCCCGAGGAAGAGAGCAACGTCCGGCGCATCTTCAATCTGGCGCGCCAGGACATTGCCGGTTTCGAGCATTATGCCGGACAGATCGCGCGGCTGTTCGTGGGCAATCCCGCCATGCTGGAAGACGTGCTGGACGGGCTGTTCGAGATCGCCAAGGCCGACGGGGTGCTGCATCCCTGCGAGGCCAAATTCCTGGAACGGGTGGCGGAAATTTTCGGCTTCGCGCCCAATGAATTTCGCCGCATTCGCGCCAGCCATTTCGCCCCGGAACTGACCGATCCTTATGTCATCCTGGGCCTGTCTTATGCCGCCGATGAGGATGAGCTGAAACAGACCTATCGCCGCCTGGTGCGCGAAAACCATCCCGACAGTTTGATGGCGCGCGGCGTGCCGCCGGAATTCATCAAGCTGGCCACCGACAAGCTGGCCGCCATCAACACCGCCTATGAAAAAATCCAGCAAGAACGCGGTCTTAAGCAGAAATGATGACTATTTGATGAGCAAGATTGACATTTGATGATTTTATGATGATATGACCGGCGTGGCCGATCCCCGGCCCTGTGGAGCTTTGGGAGGCTGCATGAGCAAGCTAGGCATCAATGTCGGCGACGAATTTCCCGTCGAAGAAATCCACCGCGATGAAAATGGCGTGGTGCATCATCATCACTATCACCGCCGCCCGCGCCGGCCGTTCCGCCTGCTGCGTGTAATCCTGGTGGTGATGCTGATTTTTCTTGTCGTACGCGCCTTTCATTACGCCTCCTGGATGAGCTGGAGCCTGTTTCCCGCCTGGTGGCCGCAGCCCTGGTTTCCGCTGGCCGGAACGCTGATCCTGATCGCGGCGATCAGCGCGGCGCTGTATCTGCTGCGCTGCCGTGACGAAGAGCGGCGTTGAGCATGCGGCGGCGTCACGATTTTTCCGAAGTGCTGGAAGGCGAGCGCACCACCACCCGCGTGCAGCTGGAAATGCCGCCCCAGGCGATGGTGCGGCTGCAGAAGATGAAGGACCGCACCGAGGCGGCCTCCTATGCCGAAGTGATCCGCAACGCCCTGCGCCTGTTCGAGGCGCTGGTGGACGAGCATGAAAAAGGCGCGGAATTCTCGCTCAAGCGCGCCGATGGTGAGGTTGTGCAGTATAAGATCTTCGTCTGATGCGGCGGATCGATCGCGCTTCTCCCAATCATGATGCGCGCCCGGACGGCGCGGCGATTGACATGCTGGTGCTGCATTACACCGGCATGGCGTCGGCGGATGCGGCGCTGGACCGGCTATGCGATCCTGCCGCCAAAGTGTCGGCGCATTACACCATCGGCGAAGACGGCGCTGTCTATGCCCATCTGCCGGAGGCGCGGCGCGCCTGGCATGCCGGTGCCGCGCATTGGGCGGGACAGAGCGACATCAATGCGCGCTCCATCGGCATCGAGCTGGTCAATCCCGGGCATGAATTCGGCTATCGTGAATTTCCCGCTGACCAGATCGCTGCGCTGACCACCCTGTGTCACAGCATCTTGATGCGCCATCCCATTCCCTCCTGGCGGGTGCTGGGCCATAGCGATGTCGCGCCCGCCCGCAAGGAAGATCCGGGCGAATTGTTTCCCTGGGAACAGTTGGCGAAAGCCGGCATCGGTCTGTGGCCGCAAAGCCAGCAAAGTGCTTTGGGTGCGGACGCGCTGAGCCGTTACGGCTACGATCCCAATGCCCCGCAAGACAAGGTGATCGCCGCTTTCCAACGCCATTTCCGCCCCAAAAAGCTGGATGGCCAATGGGATGGGGAATGCGCTGGATTGCTGGCTGACCTTTTGTCACGATTGCCGGTCGGATCGCCTCTAGGGTAAATTCGTTGCGATCTGGGGGCTTGTTATAGTGCTGAAGAAGTTTGCACACACATCCTTGTATTTGATGCTTGGATGTACGGCGGCCAGTCTTGGTGCGCATGCCGAGGAAGAATTACCCACGATACATACTTTGCCGTGCCATGGGGTCTGCGCCAATTCAACTGATGCAGTTGGCATTTCACAACCAAAGCCTGCTTGGCCCAGCCAGTTCCTTGATGAGGCGGCCTATGTCGAAGGATATGTACGGCTCCATTACAAGATCAAAACTGATGGCCACGTGAGCGATATTTCGGTTATTTCAGTGGTAGGACCAAAACTATTCGCAGAAAGAACTGTCAACGCCGTAAAAGATTGGATCTATAAGCCCGCTACGCTCGAGGGCAAGGTGGTAGAGAAGTGTCATACACTGCTTCTGATATTTAACATCGGTCAATGGGCCCAGCGCGGCGCGCGACCGGCAATCGCTCAGGCCTATGAAAAAGCAATTCGCAGTGCCAAGGATGAGAAATGGGATGAGGCGCAGGCCATACTCACGGAGGCCTTGTCCAGGCCAAAATTGAATCTGTATGAACGGGGCATGCTCGCGAATATTTCCTCTCTTCTTGCTTTAGGAAAGGCGGACTATTGGGAAGCGCACCGTTTGAGCACGGAAGCGTTAAACTTCTCAGGCAAGGATCTACCACGACTAGTTCGCAGAACGCTCCTACAGACTCGCATAAAGGCGGCTTCGATGCTTGGCGACATTGTGGATGCATTGGATGCGGCCGACGAATTCAAGTCAGAAGGCTTCGATGCGGCCGATCTGATTGTTAAGTATGTAGGAGATGTTCGCGAAAAAGCCGATGCAATGCCCGTATTTGCCATGTCTGTGAAAATCCCGGAAACAGAACAGGGTGAAAGCGCCTATCTTAGCCTTTATCGCCGTACCTTCGCTTTCCAGGACATCAAAGGGTCGTTGTCCGGATTTACCCTTAGCTGCAAACAGCAGGCGATCGCGTCCAAGATTACCGAAACCGCCGAATGGCGGGTGCCAAAAAGCTGGAGTGAATGCAGTATTTTGGTGCGTGGTGCGCCCGGAACGACCTTCAAAATCGTACAAGCAAACAGTTAGTTTGCGGGTTTTGGCAATTCCTTCTATTGTTTACCCGTCAGATGGCCGGGTGACCGCGGGTACAGCGATGTGTTCGAGGAAAGTCCGGGCTCCACGGAAAAACGGTGCCGGATAACGTCCGGCGGGGGCGACCCCAGGGATAGCGCCACAGAAATGACACCGCCTACCGGCCTAAAGCCGCGGCAAGGTTGAAATGGTGCGGTAAGAGCGCACCGCGTTCTTGGCAACAAGAGCGGCAAGGCAAGCCCCACCGGGAGCAAGACCAAATAGGGACGGCACGTTGGTTTTTTCGGCCAGCCGTCCGGGTCGGTCGCGTGAGGTGTGGGGTAACTCACATCCCAGAGGAATGGTCACTGCCACGCAAGTGGTACAGA
>DATEEB010000063.1:0-2562 GCA_035281345.1 Rhizomicrobium sp.
ATCGAGGTGACGGCGGACGCGCTGGAAGCGACGCCGCAGCTTGCCTGCGATACTGTGCAGAATCTGGTGGTGACCCTGATAAACACGGACGACCGATTGATCGGTCTATTGGCTTTGGATCGCCTTTTGCCCGAGATCGATGCGGGTGACGCTTGACCGAACCGCGGAACTGCCTTTCTGAGACGTCTATTCCGGATGGTGGCGACAACGAATTCTTTATCTCCGTCGCCGATTTCCTGGATATCGCTCAGATGCTGCGTGCCGATACCGGCATCTCGCTGGAACGGAATAAAATGTCCATGGTCTATGCGCGGCTGGCCAAGCGCCTGCGTGTGCTGGGGTTTGACGATTTCCGCAAGTACCGGAAATTCCTGGCCAGCGAGGAAGGGGGCGAGGAGCGTAAGCGCATGGCGCGCGCGCTCACCACCAACACGACCTCCTTTTTCCGCGAAAAGCATCATTTCGATCATCTGCGGCGCCACGTTTTGCCCAATCTCATCAGCGACGCCAGGAACGGCGCGCGTATCCGGATATGGTCCGCGGGATGCTCCAGCGGCGAAGAGCCTTACTCCATCGCGCTCACGCTGTTGTCCATGGCGCCCGATGCCGACGATCTCGACATCAAGATTCTGGCGACCGATATCGACACCGATATCCTGGGCAAGGGCAAGGACGGGGTTTATTCCAGTGCCGCACTGATACCGGTTGACGAGGAGCTCCGGGAGCGCTGGATGTTGCCGCATGGAATCGTGGACGGCGAGAAGCATTGGCGCATGCATCCCGATCTCAAGAAAATCCTGGCCTTCAAGCAGGCCAACCTGATCGGGCCCTGGCCGATGAAGGGGCCTTTTCAGGTCATCTTTTGCCGCAACACCGTGATCTATTTCGAGGATGATGTCCGCCGCGAGATTTGGGCGAAGATGGCGGGGCTGCTGGCGCCGGGCGGCCATCTTTATATCGGTCACTCCGAACGCATCCCCTACGAAAATCAGGCCTTCGCACCCGCCGGGGTCACGGTGTATCGTCGCAGTCATACCGAGTCTTCAGACTCTGAATCGGACATGCCCGAAACCAAGGGGATTGGCTGATGCCGGAAGCGGGTAAGATTAAAACCCTGGTCGTTGACGATATGTCATCGATGCGCACGTTGGTCCGCGCCAGCCTGCGCCAGTTCGGGATCAATGACGTGATCGAGTGCTGCGACGGCGTCGAGGCGCTCGATACGCTGCGGCGGTTTGAGAGAAACCTGGTCATCTCCGATCTGAACATGCCCAAGATGGACGGGTTGGGTTTGCTGCGCGCCGTGCGCGCGGATCCGGCGCTCGCCAAGACGCCCTTTATCCTGCTGACCTCACGGGGCGAAATTGAGCTGGTCAAGGAAGCCATCGCGTTGGGGGTGAGCAATTACATCACCAAGCCTTTCGCGTTCGGCGCCTTGCAGAAGAAAATCGAAGCGGTGTTCGGTCCCCTGACATGAGCCCCGCCCCCTCCAGACATGCGCGGCCGGCGGAAGAGGGATCCCAAAAGGTCCATCTGATCCAGGGCGAGTTTCGCGTCGCCAAAGATCCCAATGTCGTTCTGACCACCACGCTGGGCTCCTGTGTCGCGACCTGCCTGCGCGATCCGGTGGCGGGCGTCGGCGGCATGAATCATTTCCTTCTGCCGCATGGGGATGAATATAGCGGCAGCGATGCGGTGCGGTACGGCGCCTATGCGATGGAAGTGCTGATCAATGACTTGATGCATGCCGGCGCCCTTCATGAGCGGTTGGAAGCACGGCTTTTCGGCGGCGCCCGCCTCAGTGACGGTCTGCCCGACATTGGCAGCCAGAATGTGGATTTTGCCGAGCGTTTTCTGCGCGACGAAGGGATTCCGCTTTTGGGCGGCAGCGTCCGCGGCAGTCATGCCCGCCGCATCCAGTTCTGGCCGGTCTCCGGGCGCGCGCGCCAATTGGCCTTGACCGAAAATGCGATCTTCGAGGCGGAATACCGCAAGCCCCGCGCGCCGGTTGCCGGTTCGGTGGAACTGTTCTGATTCTCAGATCAATGGCCCAGCGGGAAATCCGGGATCGGGTCCTGGGCGCCGAACGAATGCGGCATGCCCAGCGCGGAGCCGGTGCCGAAGCGCACTCCGCCTTCCTGCGCCGCCGCCAAAAGTTCCGCGTTCTTCACGCCTTGCACAAAGCTGAACGCCTTTTGCGAGGCGGCCCGGTGCACCAGTTTTTGCGCGTTGTGCTTGACGCCGGCGGCATCGCAGTCGTTGGGGATTGTCCATCCCAGGCCGACGGCACCCAGCCGGATATCGAGATCGTTCAAGTCGCGCAGCGACTGAAACTCGATGGTGAACTTGATATTGGGCGCGGCCAGCATATTGATGATTTCCGCCAGCCGGCCATGCGGCGTGCCTTCCGGGACTTTCTCAATCCGAAGCAAGATCGGACAGGAGGCGATGGTGGGTATCGCTTTCAACGTGCCGATATAGGCAATGCGGGCATGCAGGCCAGAAAGCGTTTCATAGCTGACGCCGACACCGACGGCGCAGACCTTCTGCGCCCGGTGCACG
>DATEEB010000064.1:0-2716 GCA_035281345.1 Rhizomicrobium sp.
TGTCGATGATGACCAGATCGGGTTTGGCCCGTTCCACCTCTGTGGCCAGATCGGGGCCTTGGGCCCGCACAATCCGCGCAAAGCCGGATTCGGACAGCTTGTCCTCCAAGGCGTGGGCCCGGTTTTCGTCGGTGTCGATCAGAAGAATGGTCAGCGGCATTGCGTCAGTATAGCGGTTTTCCGTGCTTTTTTCGCCGGGCGCGTTGGCTTATGGTTAGGCATGTCCCTGGGCCCAGACAATAAGCGCCTGATCGATCCGTTCGGAAGGACGGTGGATTATGTGCGGGTGTCGGTCACCGACCGCTGCAATCTGCGCTGCACCTATTGCATGTCCGAGCATATGGAATTTTTGCCCAAGGCCGATCTGTTGACCCTGGAGGAGATCGACCGGCTCTGCACAGTCTTTGTGCAGCGGGGCGTGCGGCATTTGCGCCTGACCGGGGGCGAGCCTTTGATGCGGCGGGGAATCCTGGGATTGGTGGAGGGTCTTTCGCGTCATCTCAAAAGCGGCGCGCTGGACGAACTGACGCTGACCACCAATGGGGTGCGGTTGCGCGCATTCGCCAAGGGTTTGGCGGCGGCGGGCATCAAGCGGATCAATGTCTCCCTCGATAGTCTGGACCGCGCCACCTTTGCCCGCATCGCGCGCGGCGACAATCTGTATCACGTGCTGGACGGCATCGCTGCCGCGCAGGATGCGGGCCTCAGGGTCAAGATCAACACCGTGGCGCTTGCCTGCGACAATGCCAAGGAATTGCCCCGTCTGATTCAGTGGGCGCATGACGGCGGCATGGACATCACCTTGATCGAGACCATGCCCTTGGGTGTGGTGGATGAAGACCGCACCGATCAATTCCTGTCCTTGGCTAAGGTGCGCCGCGAGCTGCAATCCTATTGGACCTTGACCGAACTTCCCGAGCGCAGCGGCGGGCCCGCGCGCTATGTCCATGTGGCGCAGACGCGCGGCAAGCTGGGCTTCATCACGCCCCTGACCGACAATTTCTGCGAAAGCTGCCGCCGGGTGCGGGTGACCTGCACCGGCACCTTATATATGTGTCTGGGTCAGGAAGGCTCGGTGGACCTGCGCGAGCCGCTGCGCGCGGGCGCCGGCGACGCGCTGCTCCATGCCGCGATGGATCGCGCGATGGCGGCCAAGCCTAAATCCCACGATTTCCTGCTTCCGGTCCGGGGTGCTGCGCCCGCGCTGGTCCGGCATATGTCCATGACGGGTGGTTAAGTGATCCGCCTGGTGTTTTTGGGCAAGTTCGGCGATGTGGCGCCGGCGGGCCTCGCGGAAATTTCCTTGCCCGGCGGCGTGCGGACCTTGGGCGATCTGCAAAGCTGGTTGGCGCGTCAGCAGCCCTTGCTGGGCCGGGCAATGGCCGCGACCCGAACCAGGCTGATCGTCAATCAATGCGTGGCGCACGATCTGTCCTGTCCGGTTGCGGACGGCGATGAGATCGCGTTTTTGCCGCCGATGAGCGGAGGCTGAGATGCAGGTCCGCCTCACAGATCGAATCTTCGATCCGCAAGCCGAGACAGCCGCCTTTACCGCCGGGCGCGACGATGCCGGGGCTCTGGTCAGTTTTGTGGGCACCTGCCGCGCGGCGACGGATGGCGGTGCGGTCGAGGAACTGCGCATCGACCATTATCCCGGCTTTACGGAAAAAGAGATTACGCGCCTGGCACAGGAAATCAGCCGCCGCTTCGATTGTCCCGATCTGTTGGTGGTGCACCGGGTGGGTAGGATCCGTCCCGGTGAAGCCATTGTGCTGGTGGCGGCGTTGAGCGTCCATCGCGCCAAGGCCTTCGAGGCGGTCAAGCTGCTAATGGATTATTTGAAAACTGATGCGCCTTTGTGGAAAAAGGAAAGCGGGCCGGACGGCGCGCGCTGGATCGAACCAAGGGACGAGGACCATGCGCGGCGCATCGCGGCAGAAAAGGGATGGGTATGAGCGAAGGTTCTCAGCCGCCGGGCGGCGGACGTCTGGATGACGCTATTGCGTTTCGGCCGCTGCGGGTGGCGGTGCTGACCGTTTCCGACACCCGGGACGAGGAAAGCGACACCTCGGGCAAATTGCTGGCGGACCGGGTGACGCGCGACGGCCATGTGCTGGCGGCGCGCTGCATGGTCAAGGACGATGTCACGGAAATCCGCAACCAGGTCAAAAGCTGGATCGAGAATCCCCAAGTGGATGTGGTGATTTCCACCGGCGGCACCGGTCTCACGGGCCGCGATGTCACGCCGGAAGCCATGCAACCGCTTTTCGACAAAGCGATCGAAGGCTTCGAGACAGTCTGGCACATGACCAGTTTTCAAACGGTGGGGCTTTCCACCATGCAAAGCCGCGCCTGTGCCGGTCTGGCCAAGAGCACGCTGATTTTCGCCCTGCCGGGATCGAACGGCGCCTGCAAGGACGGCTGGGACAGGCTGATCCGCTGGCAACTCGACAGCCGCCACCGGCCTTGTAATTTGGCGGAACTGATTGTCCGCTTCACGGAGAAATAAGTGTCGGACGATCTCACCCATTTGGACCAAAGCGGCCAGGCGCGCATGGTGGATGTCGGCGGCAAGCCGGTGACGGTGCGCGAGGCGGTGGCTGAGGGCCGGGTGCGCATGGCGGCGGAAAGTTTGCGCAAGGCGCTGGATGGCGACTCCAAAAAGGGCAGCGTGCGGGCGGCGGCGGAATTGGCCGGGATCATGGCGGCCAAGCGT
>DATEEB010000065.1:0-4176 GCA_035281345.1 Rhizomicrobium sp.
GGCAAAGGCGTGCTCAAGGTGATGTCCAAAATGGGCATCTCCACCTATCAGTCCTATTGCGGCGCCCAGATTTTCGATGCCGTGGGCCTGTCCAGCGATCTGATCCAGCAATATTTCACCGGCACCGCCTCCACCATCGAAGGCATTGGCCTGAAGGAAATCGCCGAAGAATGCGTGCGCCGTCACAAGGACGCATTCGGTGACAATCCCATCTATCGCAACATGCTGGATGTGGGGGGCGACTATGCCTTCCGCCTGCGCGGCGAGGATCATGCCTGGACGCCGGACTCGGTGTCGCGCCTGCAGCATGCGGTGCGCGGCAACAACCCGGCCGAGTATCAGCTCTTCGCCAGTCAGATCAACGAGCAGGCCGAACGGCTGCTAACCCTGCGCGGTTTGATGGAATTCAAAAGCGGCGACGGCATTCCGCTGGACGAAGTCGAGCCGGCGTCGCAGATCGTCAAGCGTTTCTCCACCGGCGCGATGAGCTTTGGTTCCATCAGCCGCGAGGCCCACACCAATCTGGCCATCGCCATGAACCGCATCGGCGGCCGTTCCAACACCGGCGAAGGCGGCGAGGAGCCGGACCGTTTCAAGCCTCTGGCCAATGGCGATTCCATGCGCTCGGCGATCAAGCAGGTCGCTTCGGGCCGCTTCGGCGTCACCGCCGAATATCTGGTCAATGCCGACGATATCCAGATCAAGATGGCGCAGGGCGCCAAGCCCGGCGAAGGCGGTCAGTTGCCGGGCCACAAGGTGGACGCCAATATCGCCAAGGTGCGCCATTCCACCCCCGGCGTCGGCTTGATCTCGCCGCCGCCGCATCATGACATTTATTCCATCGAAGATCTGGCGCAGCTGATCCGCGACCTCAAAAGCGTCAACCAGAAGGCACGTATTTCGGTCAAGCTGGTGTCGGAAGTGGGCGTGGGCACGGTGGCCGCCGGTGTCGCCAAATGCCGCGCCGATCATGTGACGATTTCCGGTTTCGAGGGCGGCACCGGCGCCTCGCCCTTGACCTCACTGACCCATGCCGGCAGCCCCTGGGAAATCGGTCTGGCCGAGACCCAACAGACTTTGGTGCTCAACGGTTTGCGCGGACGTATCGCGGTGCAGGTCGATGGAGGATTGCGGACCGGACGTGATGTCGCCATTGGCGCGCTGCTGGGCGCCGACGAATTCGGCTTTGCCACTGCGCCCTTGATCGCCTCCGGCTGCATCATGATGCGAAAGTGTCATCTCAACACCTGCCCGGTGGGCGTTGCCACCCAGGACCCGGTCTTGCGCAAGCGCTTCACCGGCCAGCCCGAACATGTGATCAACTATTTCTTCTTCGTGGCCGAAGAGCTGCGCGAGATCATGGCCAGCCTCGGCTTTAAGACCGTCAATGAGATGATCGGCCGGGTCGATAAGCTCAATATGACCAAGGCGATCTCGCACTGGAAGGCCAAAGGCGTGGATCTGTCGCGCATTCTCTACAGCGTCACGCCCAAGCCGGGCGTCGCCATCCATCACCGTGAAAAGCAGAATCACGGCTTGGAATCGGCGCTGGATCACGAATTGATTTCCGCCGCCAAGCCCTCCATCGAGCACGGCCAGCCGGTGCAACTGGAGCGCACTGTGCGCAATGTGGACCGTACCGTCGGCGCTATGCTGTCGGGCGAAGTGGCCAAGCGCCACGGCCATGCCGGTCTGCCGGAGGACACGATCAGCGTGAAGTTCACCGGTACCGCCGGACAATCCTTTGGCGCCTTCCTGGCGCGCGGCGTTTCCATCGAACTGACCGGCGATGCCAATGACTATGTCGGCAAGGGTCTGTCCGGCGGGCGCATTGTGGTCAAGCCGCCCAAGGGCCTGAATCGCGAGCCGGCAGAGAATATCATCGTCGGCAACACGGTGTTGTACGGGGCGATCGCAGGCGAAGCCTATTTCCAAGGCGTGGCGGGCGAGCGTTTCGCGGTACGCAATTCCGGCGCCGTTTGCGTGGTGGAAGGCACCGGCGATCATGGCTGCGAATATATGACCGGCGGTATCGTCGCCGTGCTGGGCAAGACGGGGCGCAATTTCGCCGCCGGCATGTCGGGCGGCGTGGCGTATGTCTATGACGAGGATGGCAGCTTCGAGAAACGCTGCAATATGGCGATGGTCAAGCTGGAGAAGATCGCGGCCGGCGACGGCGCCGAACATGCCGACTTGCCGAAACAGCGCTCCGTCAGTGTCTCCGATCCGGGCATGGGTGATTTGCTGCGCTTCGACGCCGAACGCATCCATATTCTGGTGGAGCGTCATTTGCTGCACACCGGCAGCCCGCGCGCCAGGCAGATTCTGGACAATTGGGATGCGTCTTTGGGCAAGTTCATCAAGGTGATGCCGACGGATTACGCCAAGGCTTTGGCGGACCTGAAGGCGCGCGCCGCAATCGCTGCTGAATAAGAAAGACAATGGGAAAAATCACAGGCTTTCTGGAAATCGAACGCCAGGACCGCACCTCCGAGAAGCCGGAGCAGCGGCTTCACAACTATAAGGAATTCGTCCATCCGCTGCCGGCGCCCGAAGTCAGCAAGCAGGCGGCGCGCTGCATGGATTGCGGCATTCCTTTTTGTCATCAAGGCTGCCCGGTCAACAATCTGATCCCGGACTGGAACAATCTGGTCTATCGCGACCAGTGGCGCACCGCATCGGAATCGCTGCATTCCACCAACAATTTCCCGGAATTCACCGGCCGCATCTGCCCCGCCCCCTGCGAAGCGTCTTGCACTCTGAACATCATCGACAACCCGGTCACCATCAAGACCATCGAATGCCAGATCGTGGACCGCGCTTGGGAAGAAGGTTGGATTCAACCTTTGGCCGCGCCCAAAAAAACCGGCAAGACGGTGGCGGTGGTGGGGTCGGGCCCGGCCGGCATGGCAGCGGCGCAGCAATTGGCGCGGGCCGGCCACAGCGTGACCTTGTTTGAAAAAGCCGACCGCATCGGCGGGCTGCTGCGTTACGGCATTCCCGACTTCAAGATGGAAAAGCATCTGATCGACCGGCGCATGCGCCAGATGGAAGCCGAAGGCGTGGTGTTCCGCACCAATGTCGAGGTCGGTGTGACCGTTTCCATGGATATGTTGCAGGCCGATTATGACGCGGTGGTGCTATCGGGCGGCGCGGAAGCGCCGCGCGATCTGCCGATCCCGGGCCGCGAACTGGACGGCATCCATTTCGCCATGGACTTCCTCACCCAGCAGAACAAGCGGGTGGCGGGCGATCCGGAAAGCAAGGCCGCGCCCAATGGCACGCTCAGCGCCAAGGGCAAGCATGTGGTGGTGATCGGCGGCGGCGATACGGGATCGGACTGTATCGGCACCTCCAACCGGCATGGTGCCGCCAGCGTCACCCAGTTCGAAATCCTGCCCCAGCCGCCGGTCAAGGAAAACAAGCAGTTGGTCTGGCCGGACTGGCCGCTCAAGCTGCGTACCTCCTCCAGCCATCAGGAAGGCTGTGAGCGCGACTGGTCGGTGCAGACCAAGCGCGCCATCGGCGAGGATGGAAAGATCACGGCGCTGGAATGCGTTCGCGTGGATTGGAAAATCGGGGATGGCGGCCAGATGAAGCTGGTCGAAGTGCCGGGCAGCGAATTCACTCTCAAGGCCGATCTGGTTCTCTTGGCGATGGGCTTTGTCGGGCCAAAAAAGGCGGGCTTGGTGGAACAGGCCGGCGTGGAGCTGGATGCGCGCGGCAATGTGAAGGCGCCGCTGACCAATTATCAGACCAGCAAGAGCAAGATATTTTCCTGCGGCGACATGCGGCGCGGCCAATCCTTGGTGGTTTGGGCGATCCGCGAAGGCCGCCAGTGCGCGCGCGGCGTGGACGAATTCCTGATGGGATCCTCCGATCTGCCGCGATAAGCGGCGGACAGCCGGTCGTCACAAGGGTACCCAGAAATACCTAGGTAGAACAGTTAGTTACAAGAAGGGCGGTCGCGTCACGCGACGTCAAGATGGGCGCTCAGCTCAGCAGATAACGCGCCACAAAAGCCGGGAAGGCCAACAATCCCACCGCCCAGATCACCGCAGAGACGGCATTGGGAATCATGAAAGGCCAAAATCGCAATTCGGACATGCCCGCCACCAGCGGCACCGTGGCGCGGAACGGTCCCATGAAACGGCCGATGAAAATCCCCCAAGTGCC
>DATEEB010000066.1:0-4086 GCA_035281345.1 Rhizomicrobium sp.
GGGCCGATTGCGAGAGTCAAAAGGCCGGATGCTCAGCACAAAGGCGAAAAAGAAGAGCACATGCAGCACCGCCACCAGCACCGTGGCGCTGGTGCGCGACATGGCTTTGCGGCGCTGCTCGTCCGCTCCCAAAGGACCGGCGCCGGGGCGCAGGAAGGGGTGCGCCAGAGAAGGGGTCAGGGCAATTTCGCTGGCCAAACCTGGTAATCCGTCACAAACGCTTCCCCGCCGCCTCCCCACCATATAGACACCCGCCGGGGTACAAAACAGGGTCGCCCAGTCCTCCAATGGCGGAAAACCGGCGAAAATGCTAACGCGGGCCCATGCGGACCTACCTCATCAACTTGGCGCGCCGGCCCGACCGGCTGGCGGCCATGCTGCGCCAGGCCGCGCCTTTGGGCCTTTCCTTGGACCGCATCGAGGCGGTGGACGCCAGCCGGGAGGAGCCGGCGGCGCTGGACCGTTGGTTCGCGCCCAGCGGCCCCCTGGGCGAAATTCCGCGCGGCGACAAGGCGTGTCTTCTCTCACACCGCCGCGCCTGGGAAGCCTTCATCGCCAGCGGTGAACGCCACGCGGTTTTCCTGGAAGACGATGTGCGCTTGAGCGCCGCCACGCCCACGCTGCTGAGGACCGATGCCTGGATACCGGACGCCGTGACGGTGGTGAAACTGGAACATTACGGCCCGCCGGGGCAACGCATTTTGTTGGACCGGATTCGCAAAGTAGGTGAGGATTTTTCGATGGGCCGGATGCTCTCGCGCCATACCGGCGCGGCGGCTTACATTTTATCGCGCCGCGCGGCGCAAGCCTTGCTGGATCAGATGCGCTTCAACCTGCCGGTGGATCATTTGCTGTTCAATCCCAACAATTCAAAGCTGTTCGCCGCCCTGTCGCCTTGGCAGTTGATGCCGGCGATTGCCCGCCAAACGGAATTTGTCGGCGAAAAATCCGATATCGAGGGCACGCGCACCGGCCTGCGCGCCTTCGGCTGGACCTATCTCAAACGGGAGCTGGTGCGCTTCGGATACGACCTCAAGCTCGTGCCGCGGCAGATCGCGGCGCTTCTGAAAGGAGCGAAGTTTGTCGAGATCAAGACATCAAACTGAATGTCATTCCCGGCCGAGCGACACGTCGTGTCGCGAGGGGAAGGGAACCCAGGTGGAAAGACTATGCCTGCTCTCGCCACCTGGATCCCCTTCCCTCGCATCGCTTCGCGATGCTCGCCGGGGATGACAGTCACAAGTGACTGTCAATTTTCCTGAACCAAATTCGAAAACCGCGTAAAGCGGTCGTCGAAATAAAGATCGATCTTGTTGGTGGCGCCGTGACGGTGCTTTTCCACCAGCACTTCGGCGCGGCGATGCAGCCGTTCCATCTTCTCCAGCCACTTGGCATGATCGGCAGAGCCTGCCTCCGGCTCGCGCGATTTCAGGTAATATTCTTCGCGGAACACGAACATCACAACGTCGGCATCTTGTTCGATGGAGCCGGATTCGCGCAAATCCGACAAGACCGGGCGCTTGTCGTCGCGGGCATCGACGCCGCGCGACAACTGCGACAGCGCCAGCACCGGCACATTCAGTTCCTTGGCCAGGGTCTTGAGCCCCTTGGTGACCTCGGTGATCTCCTGCACCCGATTGTCGTGGCGGCGCGACGGCTCGACCAGTTGCAGATAGTCGATGATGATCAGCCCGATATGTTTTTCGCGCTTCATGCGGCGGGCACGGGCCGCGATCTGGGCGATGGAGATACCGCCGCTATCGTCGATGTAAAGCGGCAAGGACGACAGATCCTGCATGGTGAGGACGAATTTCTCCCATTCGCTCTCGCTGAACCGGCCGTTGCGGATCTTCCACATCTCGATTTCGGTCTGCTCGGCCAAGATACGCGCCGAGAGCTGCTGCGCCGCCATTTCCAGCGAGAAAAACAGCACCGGCGCGCCACGGGGAAATTCCGCGCCGGATTCGCGGTCTTGCACCCACGTCCTGGCAGCATGAAACGCCATGTTGGTGCCCAATGCCGTTTTGCCCATGCCGGGGCGGCCCGCCAGGATCAAAAGGTCGGACGGCTGCAAACCGCCCAGCAGACTGTCGATATCGGTGAAACCGCTGGTGACGCCGGAAATCCGCCCGCCCCGGGCATGGGCTTTTTCCGCCGACTCCACCGCGCGGCGCAGCGCCTCATGGAAATCCATGGCGCCTTCGCCATATTTGTTGCTTTCGGCCACCGCATACAGCGCCTTTTCGGCCTCGGCGATCTGCTCCTTGGAGCTTTTTTCGGTCGGCGCATCGTAGGCGGTGTTGACGATATCCTCGCCGATGCGGATCAGGCTGCGGCGCACCGCCAGATCGGCCAGGATATCGGCATAGTCCTTGACATTGGGGATGGCGGGAGAGGCGGCACGCAGCGCGTCGAAATAGGCCTGACCGCCGGTCTCGATCACGCCGGGATCCGATTTCATGGTGGCGTGCAGGGTGAGCGGCGTCACCACCACCCCGCCCCGCTCGATCATCTGCGACATGGTCTCATAGATGCGGCCATGCAGCGGATCGTAGAAATGTTCCGGCTTGATCAGCGCGCTGACGCGTTCCATCGCCCGGTTGTCGGCCAGGATCGCGCCCAGCAAAGCTTGCTCGACGTCAATGTCGTAGGGGACGTGGCGATAGGCTTCCTGTTCCATCGGTTCTTCAGCGCCACTTTAAATTTGGTCGCTCCGGCTTCGCCTTCGCGCTTACTTTTTGGGTCGCTCCGGCTCTCGCCGACGCACTTGCTTTTTTTGGTCGCTCCGGCTTCGCCTTCGCTCCCGCGGGGCGAGCAATCAACCTTTGGCGCCTCTGCCGTTCAAGCAACTTGAACATCCGCTCACAGGCATAAGGGAAGCCAAATCCCCTCCCTCTATCCCTAGTGGGACTCAAGGCGCGCGGCCCTAGTGTCGTGGTTTCGAAGTTCGCCATATGATCGATATCGGTCTCTTGCGAACTTCGAAACCAAAACGACACTAGGAATCAATGAGTTACTAGTGTCCTTCGATTCCGAAATTCGCTAACACCCGATATAGGGATCATGCGAATTTCGGAATCGGGACACTAGTATATCCACAATGGGCCGGCTATAGCGCGGCGATCACGGCCTGGGCGGCGGCAGGATTCTTTTCTTTCGCGCCGCCGATCACGAACAGAAACATGTCACGCTTCTTTTTGGGCGCGGGCGGGGTCACCAGCATGGAGGCTTTTGGGGATGCGCCCTTTTCCCAATCCCGGGCGCGCTCTGCCCATATCTTCAGGACCCTCTTGGGATAGCCGAGCTTTTCCGCAGGCTTGGTGCCCATGATACGGGCATAGACGAAATCCGCCGTCACATCGCCGATCAAGGGAAATTCGCCGTCGGCGGCAAACACGATGGCCACGCCATATTTGCGGCAAAGGGTGATGAATTTTTTGTCCTTGAAACTGTCATGGCGCACTTCCACGGCGTGGCGGATGCCAAGCCCGTTCACTTTGCGCGGCAGCAGTTTGAGAAAAGCTTCAAAATCACCGACGTCGAACTTCTTGGTCGCCATAAACTGCCAATTCACGGGGCCAAGCTTTTCTTTCAGCGCGGTGACGCCGCTGGCGAAGAATTTTTCAATCGAATCGCCGGATTCCGCCAAGACCCGCCGGTTGGTGGCAAAGCGCGGTCCCTTCACGGTGAAGATGAAACCCTCCGGCGTCTCGTCATGCCATTTGCGGAAACTGTCCGGCTTTTGCGAACCGTAATAAGTGCCGTTGATCTCGATGGCGGTCAGACGACTGCTGGCATATTCCAGCTCGCGTTTTTGCGGCAGGCCTTTGGGATAAAAGGAACCCCGCCAAGGTTCGTACGTCCAACCGCCAACACCAATATAAATACTCATGCGTTTATCAACGCATGAGTATTTTTTTCGTGCAAGATTGATGTTCGGCTCAGCCCTTTTTGGGCCCAACGAACGCCCAGGTGATGCCGAACGAATCCTTGCATTGGGCATAGCGGTCGCCCCAGAACATGTCGGAAGGCGGCATGTTGCCGTTGCAACCCGCATCCACCGCCCGCTGCCAGGCCGCATCCACG